>RECO01000248.1 GCA_007694015.1 Geminicoccaceae bacterium | reverse complement strand
CCCAAAACCAGCTTGACCAAGACGGATACTCAGAGAACCGTAGACCGGGGGAAGACGATGCTGGCGGCCCCAAGTGAACTCCGGACCCAACAATTCCTAAAGCGGGTGCTGCATCATGACCTGACGACGGAGGCTAGCCGCACATGAGCCTCGATCTCGTCGAAAGAGCGGTTCGCTGGTGGGCTTCGGTCGAAGCCTACATTCCGGGTTGAGGCTTATCCCCTTTGAACAGGTGGCCCGAGATGTGGTGATGGGGCTTGATGGGCCGCAGATGTTCGCGTAATGTTCTGGCATGCCGAGCCGCTGGAAGATCGATCGACCGATGTCCCGAGCCGCCTTCGAGGCGCGCTTTCCGGACGAGGCGGCCTGCGGTCGGCACCTGCTGGAGCGGCGCTGGCCCGATGGCTTCGTCTGCCCCCGAACCGCAAACTCGGGCCAGGGCACCAAGGGCTGGCGGTTGGGCGCCGCGCGGCCGACGTTTCAGTGCGCCGGTTGCGACAAGCAGACCTCGGTCACCGCGGGCACCGTGATGCACCGCAGCCATCTGCCGCTGCGCACCTGGTTTCTTGCCGTCCACATCGTCACCAGCCATTCCAACGGCATCTCGGCCCTCCAATTGCAGGCGCAACTGGGGCTCGGCAGCTACGAGACCGCTTGGTTTTTGCTGCAACGCCTGCGCCGGGCGATGGTCGATCCGGAACGCCAGGCGTTGCAGGACCTGGTCGAAGTCGACGAGGCCGAAATCCCCTGCCGGAGCAAGACCGATCCCCTCGCCGGTGGGCGCGGGCGCAGCCACGTCGGCAAGATGCTGCTCGCAGGCGCGGTCGAATTGGCACCCGAGGGCCAGCCGCGGCGGATCAGGCTGGCGCCGATCGCGGCCTTCTCGGCGGCGACGCTCACCGCCTCCGTCACCCGAGCTGCAGCCCCCGGCGCCACGGTGATCACCGACGGCTGGCGCGGCTACGCCGGCCTCGATGGGCACGACCATCGCCCCAAGACCGTCGGCACCATGGCGGCGCACGTCCTGATGAAAGGGGTGCACCGCGTCTTCGCCAACCTGAAGCGCTGGGCGCTCGGCACCTTCCACGGCCTGCGCCGGGCGCACCTGCAACGTTACCTCGACGAATTCGTCTTCCGGTGGAACCGGCGCCGTCACACCAAGGCCGCGTTCAACACCCTGCTCGGCATCGGCGCCCGCCTCCAACCCGCCACCTACCGCGATTTCGTCGACCAGCGCGCCTGACCCGAGCCCTGTCGGCGGCACCCCGACCACCCGACCGCGGTCAACCCGGGCGCCGTTCCGGCCCCGAACCCGGCCCGGGTCCCGAAATCGCGCCCCTCATGACGAGCACGACACCACAGGCATTACCCAACATCTCGGGCCACCGGACCCAAAGGGATAAGCCTTTCAGCCAAATCCGACGCTCTGGGATGGTGCTTCGGCGACCGAAGTATTCGTGACAGCACCTGAGGACCGAACACCAGAGAACGGACCAGCGGTCACCCTGACCTCGCTCGTCCCGGATTTGCACCACTATCATTGACGCGGCGGCCGCGTTTATCCCTTGTGGCGCGACGCCGCCGCCACCGTCCCCAACGTAAAGCCCGCGCTGCTGGCGCACCCCGGCTTCACCGCGAGATTTGCAAACGACCTGCGGCAACATGGGCTACGCGTGCCCTTGACGGCGAAGGCCGAGCTTTTCGCCCGTGCTGTGGCGCTCGGCAGCGAGATCGTCTGGTTGCACTGCTACGGCGAGCGCTTCATCAACCCAAAACTAGGCCGGCCCGCCGGCCCACCCCGGATGCCTGCGGGCACCGGCCCAACCATCAGCGCCGGTGCCGCCATCCCCGGAGCGCCCGAGCTTCTGCCCGACGACATGGAGTACGACGTCGCCGGGCGACGCCTACGGATCGGACGCGGGTTCGTCGACAACGTGCCGTCGGCGGTGGTGGCGTACGAGGTGTCGGGCCGCAACGTGCTGCGCCAGTGGTTCAGCTACCGCAAGCGCGACCGCACCCGCCCCGTGATCGGCGACCGCCGACCGCCCTCGCCTCTCGACCGCATCCAGCCCGACCACTGGCTGCCCTAATACACCGAGGACCTGTTGAACCTCCTCCACGTCCTCGGCCGGCTGACGGCGCTCGAGAGTGCGCAGGCGGCGCTCCTCGACGAGGTCTGCGCCGGCCCACTATTGAAGGCATCGACGCTGGCCGACGCGGGCGCGTTGGCAATGCCGGGCAAGGGGGAGGCGGTGCCGCGGACGCAATCTGACGATCAAGGCGACTTGTTCGGGTAGGGGTGCCACAGCACGCGGCGCCCCGAAAAGTCTGCAACGGGGCCAGGATGGCCCGCATTTGGCGTGAGGTAGTTGGACAGCTCCAGGCCGACTCCTCTCGTCCCGGCTGGCCGCCGCTTCGCCTCTTGCTGGCGCGTAGCGCAGCAACACGGCCTGCGGACAGCACCTATAGTTTTTTTTGGGGGGGTCGAGGGGGGACCATCAAGTCACCCTCTCGCGTTCGTTCGTTGCGGTGATGCGGACTTTCCGGTAATTTTGCCGGAAAGGAGTGTGACATGACTGAATCGGGCGCGGCGGCGGTCACGCGGTGGCGGCGGCGGCGGCGGGGCGCGGGGTTCGTGCGGGTCGAGGTGCAGGTGCGCAAGGAGGATGCGGCGCTGGTGCGGGAGGTGGCGGCGGCGTTGGGCGATCCGGCGCGCGAGACCGAGACCAGGGCGATGTTGCGCGAGCGGGTCGTGCTGCCGCGAGGGGGCGGGCTGAAGGCGCTTTTGGAGGCGGTGCCGCTCGAGGGGATCGCGTTGGAGCGCCCGCTCGATGCGGGGCGTGCGATCGATTGGTGAGCTTTTTGATCGACACCAACGTCATTTCCGAGGTGCGCAAGCGCGAGCGTTGTCAGCCGGGCGTAGCCGCTTGGTGGGCGAGCGTGCCGGAGGACGACCTGTGGCTCAGTGTGGTGGTGCTGGGGGAGATCAGGAAGGGCGTGGAGGTGGTGCGGCGGCGCGATCCTGAGCGGGCTTTGGCGCTGGAGCGCTGGCTCGGGCAGGTGGTCAGCGGCTTCGCGGATCGGATTCTGCCGGTCGATGCGGCGGTGGCCGAGGCGTGGGGCCGGATGGCGGCGGTGCGACCCGTGCCGGTGATCGACGCGCTGCTCGGCGCGACGGCCAAGGCCCACGGCTTGACGCTGGTGACGCGCAACGCCGCCGACTTGGCTGGGCTCGGCGTCGACGTCCTGGACCCGTTCGCGGCCTGAACGTCCCCAAAAAATCCCGGGGGGGACGGGGGTTCGAGGGGGGGACCATCAAGTCCCCCCTCGTCTTTCCTTCCCTGGTTCTGCCCTAGCCTTCGGCGGCCAGGGCTTCGCGGGCGGTGAGGGAGAGGTTGATGTGGAGTTCCTCGAGTTGTTTTTCGCTGACGCGGGAGGGGGCGATGCCGCCGTGGGGTAGGTGGTGCGGGTCGGCCGCAAGGCAATTTGTCATAATACGGGTTATGCCCAGGGCAACGGCTTGATTTCGAATGATTTAGCCTGAGGAGAGTTCGTTTTGTAGATTCGTTTTTTTCGAGGTCGGCGGGAGGCGCGCGGTCAGGGCGACGCACCGCCAAATCATTGCTACACGGGTTCCAAAGAGCGGAGTGAGTCTAGGCTGTTTTTGATTTTTTTCCTAGCCTCGCATAGCGTTGCGCGTCGGCGCCGATCCTCGCACCATCGCTGCCCGTGGTGAACAAAGGGTGCGATACGCGCTTGGTTCCGAAGGTGCCGGCGATGATGCGAAGCTGGCAGCGACAAGAGTCATCACGCACTTCGTCGTCGGCGAGCCCGAAGGAGGCGTATGCGTTCGCTGGCGGGATGGGTGAAGAGGACGGGGAGCGGACTTAGTGGGACGGTTGGCTTCAGCTGGCCGGTCTGACAAGA
>RECO01000031.1 GCA_007694015.1 Geminicoccaceae bacterium | reverse complement strand
CCGCTGACCTTCCTCGAATTCAACTACATGATCATGCAGGCCTACGACTTCACCGAGCTGGCGCGGCGGTTCGATTGCCGGCTGCAAATGGGCGGCTCGGATCAGTGGGGCAACATCGTCAACGGCATCGAGCTCAACCGCCGCCTCGGCGGTAAGGAGCTGTTCGGACTGACCACGCCCCTCATCACCAAGGCGTCCGGCGAAAAGATGGGCAAGTCGCTGTCGGGGGCCGTCTGGCTCAACGCCGACCGGCTGAGCCCCTTCGACTACTGGCAGTTCTGGCGCAACACCGAGGACGCCGACGTCGGCCGCTTCCTCAAGCTGTTCACCCTCCTGCCGCTCGACGAGATCGGCCGGCTCGAGGCCCTGCAAGGCGCCGAGATCAACGAGGCGAAGAAGGTGCTCGCGACCGCAGCCACCGCCCTCGCCCACGGCCGTGCTGCGGCGGAAGAAGCCCAGCGCACGGCCGAAGGGCTCTACGAGCGTGGCGAGGCTGCCGACAGTGCGCTGCCGGAAGTCGCGCTGGCCGGGGCGAGCCTCGCCGCGGGCCTCGCGGTCGTGGACGCCCTGGTCCTCGCCGGTCTCGCCACGACCAAGAGCGAAGCGCGGCGCCTGATCCGCGGCGGTGGCGCCAAGCTCAACGACACGAGGCTCGACGACGAAGCGCAAACGCTCACCGCCGCGCATCTCCGCCCCGACGCCACCCTGAAACTCTCCGCCGGCAAGAAGCGCCACGTCCTGCTGCGCGCCGGCTGAGGCCCGCATGAGCGTTTTCCGTTCGGACTGATCGGTGCCCATCCCGCACCCCCGCCCGGGCGGCATCGCGCCTCGTCACTCGGGATTTCCAGCCCCCCGGAGTCGAGAAGAGCTTTCACCCGGACGCGGAATCCGCCAGCACCGGCCGCCCCCTCCCCGGCAAAGGTGCATGTGCCGAACCGCTTGCGCTTCGCGTCGCCAGGTTTCATGCTGCGATGCGATCAGATGGATTGGCTCGTAGCGCAGCACCGGCTGCTCGTGTCTCGACGTGACGACAACGCGCAAGCCCAAGGCGCTGCGGTGGCCAACGCCGCACCCGGCCCGGAAGAGACGATGGTCGAGCACGAAGGCGAGTTCTACGACCGCCAGGAAGTCCGCGAGCCCGAACTCCGCCACGACCAGATGTTCACGGCGCTGCCGGGCTTGGTCCGGCATGCGATCGACAACGCGCCGGGCATGGCGCAACGCCTCGCCGGGATCGACGCAGCGGCGGTCACGTCGCCCGAGGCCCTGGCAGCCCTGCCGCTCCTGCGCAAGGCCGACCTCGTCGCCCAGCAAGCCAAGCACCCGCCCTTCGGCGAGTTCGCCGCCACGCCGGTCGGCCGGCTGGCGCGGGTCTTCGCCTCGTCCGGCCCGGTGGTCGAGCCCGAGAGCGTGCGGACCGACTATTGGCGCTTCGCCCGCGCCCTCTTCGCCGCCGGTCTCCGCGCCGGCGATCTGATCCACAACGCGTTCTCCTACCACCTGAACCCGGCTGGGATGATGGTCGAAGGCGGTGCGCGCGCCATCGGCTGCCCGGTGATCCCGGCCGGCGAGGCCGAAGCGGCGCGCCAGGTCGACGTTGTCCAGCGCCTCCGCCCCAAGGCCTTCACCGGCAAACCTGCCGCATTGGCGCATCTCCTCATGGCCGCCGAGGCGAACCGATGCGAACTGCCGAGCCTTGCCCGTGCCGTGCTCTCGGGCGAGCCGCTGTCGCGCGAACGACGCCTGCACTTCGAAGCCGCCGGCATCGCCACCTTCGACTGCTACGCCACCCCCGACATCGGACTCATCGCCTACGAAACCTCGGCCCATGACGGTCTCGTCATCGACGAAGCGGTGATCCTCGAAATCATCGACCCCTCGACCGGCCAGCCCGTCGGGGCCGGCGCGGTCGGTGAGGTCGTGGTGACCAGCTTCAATCCCGACTATCCCTTGATCCGCCTCGCCACCGGAGACCTCTCGGCGTTCCTGCCGGGGGTGAGCGCCTGCGGGCGGACGAACCGGAGGTTGGTCGGCTGGCTCGGCCGGCTGGAGCACGCGGCCACCGTCGGCGGCCATCTGCTCCACCCCGGGCAAATCGCCGCGATCATGCAGCGGCACCATTTGCAGCGTGGCCGCCTGGTGGTGGATCGGGTACAGGCCCGTGACCGCCTCAGGTTCCTGGTCGAAACCGGCACGCACGAAGCCGGGCTCGCCGCTGCCTTGGGCGCCAGCGTCCACGAGGTGACCGGGCTGAACGGCCAAGTCGAACTGGTCGCACCGGGGACATTGCCGAACGACGGTAAGGTGATCGACGACCGACGTGCCTGATCTCGCAGCCCCCACCTTGCCGGTGCTCGCCCGCGCCGCCGATCTGCATTGCCGCCGCGCCGGCCGTGACGTCTTCCAGGGCGTCGCTTTTCGCGTCGATGCGGGCCGGGCCCTGGTCCTGCGCGGACCGAACGGCAGCGGCAAATCCAGCCTCCTGCGTCTGCTCGCGGGCCTGTTGGAGCCGGCCGGCGGCAGCTTCGAGGTCGCCACCGCCCCGGACGGGGCGCCCGACTTCCACTATATCGGCCACGGCGATCCGGCGAAGCCCGCACTCACGGTCGAAGAAAACCTCGCCTTTGCCGCCGCCCTTACCGGCGGCAACGCGGTGGAAGCCGGGCTTCGCGCCTTCGCCTTGCAGCGGCTGGCCGACACGCCGGCCCGTTACCTCTCGTCCGGCCAACGGCGCCGGCTGACGCTCGCCCGCCTGATCGCCGTCGACAAGCGCCTGTGGCTGTTGGACGAACCCGGGGTCGGCCTCGATGCCGCCAACCGCAGCCGGCTGGAGACCGTCATCGTCACGCATCTGGAACAGGGTGGCGCCGTCATCGCGGCAACCCACGGCGACATCGCGATCGAGGGTGCGGCCGTCCTGGAATTCGGTCGATGAGGGCCGCTCTCGCCTTGCTCGGGCACGAGCTGCGCCTCGCGTTCCGGGCCGGTGGCGAGATGGCCCAAGGCCTGATCTTCTTTCTCTTGGCGCTCTCGCTCTTCCCGCTCGGGGTTGGGCCTGGACCGGTGATCCTGGAGCGGATCGGCGTCGGGCTGATCTGGGTGCTGGCCCTTTTCAGCGTCACCTTGACCCTGGAGCGCCTCTACGCCGCCGATGCGCGGGACGGCACGCTCGATCTCTTGGGCGTCTCCGGCCTGGCGTTCGAATGGGTCGCCTTGATCAAGGCGCTCGCGCACTGGCTGACCTCGGGCCTCGTGCTGGTGGCCTTTTCGCCGCTCGTCGTGCTGCTCTTGGGCCTGCCGTCCGAGGCCTTCCTCGCCGTGCCGGTGGTCCTGCTCATCGGCACGCCGACCCTGACCCTGATCGGCGGCATCGGCGCTGCACTTCTGGTCCACAGCCGCCGCGGCGGGCTGCTCCTCGCCCTGATCGTGCTGCCGTTGCAGATCCCCGTCCTGATCTTCGGCGTTTCCGCGATCGAGGGCTGGGTTTCGGGGCTCGGCGCTTCGGGGCAGTTGATGATCCTCGGCGCCTTTCTGCTCGGCACCGCGGCGCTTGCCCCCTTCGCCACCGCCGCGGCACTCCGCCTCGCCCTCGAATGAGCCCAGGGGCTTCGGGCCTGCTGCTCGCCTATCCAGCCTTCATCGCCATCGGTCTCCCGGATGGTGCATTGGGCATCGCCTGGCCCTCGATGCGCGACGCCTTCGCCCTGCCGCAGAGCGGCCTCGCCCTCGTCACCCGCCTACTGCGGTAGCAAACCCATCGAGAAGGAAACCAGGGGGCTTTAGGCCCCCTGGACCCCCAAGCGTCGGCTGACGCCGCCGCCACTTGGCAAGTGGCGGCAACGGATCGCGGGACGTGCCCGCACGTCCCGCGATCCGTTGCCGCTCGGGGGTTTCCAAGGGGGCCCAAAGCCCCCTTGGCTTCTTCTCTTTCCTTGGGGGGCCCAAAGCCCCCTTGGCTT
>RECO01000032.1 GCA_007694015.1 Geminicoccaceae bacterium | reverse complement strand
GTCAGGAATGTTGCCGGTCCAAACTGTCAGGAATGTTCCCGGCCGTTCAGGGCCAGAAGCCCCCTGCCCGCTTTCTTCCCTCGTTCTTCCCGCTTTCCCGCTCGCTTGGCTCAGAGCGCCGCTTGGATGCGGTCGCTGACTTCGTCGAGGACGGCGGCGAGGAGGGCTTCGTCTTCCGCTTCGACCATGACGCGCACCAGCGGTTCGGTGCCGGAGGGGCGGACCAGGAGGCGGCCCGAGCCGTTCAGGCGGTGTTCGCCGTCGGCGATGGCGCTGGCGATGGCAGGGAGGCTGAGGTCGGGCCGCTTGGGCACACGGAGGTTGCGCAGGCGTTGCGGCAGCGGCTTGAACTGGCGTGCCAGTTCGGAGAGGCGGCCTTGGGCTTCGACCATGACGGCCAGGACCTGCAGGGTGGCGAGCAGGCCGTCGCCGGTGGTGGCGTAATCGCCGAGGATGATGTGGCCCGACTGTTCGCCGCCGACGTTGAAGCCACCGGTGCGCATCGCCTCGACCACGTAGCGGTCGCCGACCTTGGTGCGGACGGTTTGGAGGCCGAGGCGATCGAGGAAGCGCTCGAGCCCCAGATTCGACATCTGGGTGACGACGACGCCGCCGCCCTGCAGCCGCCCCCGCTCGTGCCAGCAGCGGGCGATCATGGCGATCAGTTGGTCGCCGTCGACGATTTGGCCGGTCTCGTCCACCAGGATGCAGCGATCGGCGTCGCCGTCGAGGGCGATGCCGACATCGGCGCCCTCGCCGATCACGCGCTGGCGGAGCTGGGTCGGTGCGGTCGAGCCGCAGTCGAGGTTGATGTTGAAGCCGTCGGGCTCGGTGCCGATCTCGATGACCTCGGCGCCGAGTTCCCAGAGGATTTTGGGGGCGACGCGGTAGGCCGCACCGTGGGCGCAGTCGACCACCACCTTGAGCCCGGCGAGCGTGCGTTCGCGCGGGAAACTCGCCTTCAGGGCCTCGATGTAGCGGCCCTGAGCACCCTCGAGGCGGTCGACCCGGCCGAGATGGAGGCTGTCGGCGAGCTCGGGGGCGGCCGCCATGCGGGCTTCCAGTTCCTCTTCGATCTCATCGGAGAGCTTGTAGCCGTCGGCGCCGAACAGCTTGATGCCGTTGTCGGCGAAGCCGTTGTGCGAGGCCGAGATCATCACACCGAGTTCGCAGCGCAAGGACGGCGTGAGATAGGCGACGGCGGGGGTGGGCAACGGCCCCAACAGGGTCACGTCCATGCCGGCGGCAACGAACCCCGCGGTCAGCGCCGGCTCCAGCATGTAGCCGGAGCGCCGGGTGTCCTTGCCGATCACCACGCGGTTGCGGTGCTTGCCGCGGGCGAACATGGCGCCGGCCGCGTAGCCGAGCTTGAGCGCGATCTCGCAGGTCATCGGGTGTTGGTTGGCCATGCCCCGAATGCCGTCGGTGCCGAAGAGCTTGCGACCCATGCCGTCCTTCCGTTGCCGCCCGTGCAGTGCGACATTCCATACGTGGTTGCAGCACGGGGAGCCAGGGGGGCGTGACGCCCTCGCCTATGGGTATTGTCGGTATCGACGAGGTGGGCCGGGGTCCGTGGGCGGGCCCGGTGGTGGCCTGCGCCTTGGTCCTGCACCGGGAGATTGCCGGCATTGCCGACAGCAAGACGCTCTCGGCCAAGGCGCGCTTGCTGCTCACCGCCGCCTTGCGGGAACCGGGCGTGGCGACTTTCGGCTTGGGTGCTGCGTCGGCCGCGGAAATCGACCGGTTGAACATCCGCCAAGCCACGTTCCTGGCGATGCGGCGGGCGCTGGCACGGCTGCCGGTGCGACCGGGCCGTATCCTCGTCGACGGCCGCGACGCCCCGGATCTGGGCGTCGAGACCGAGGCGGTGATCGGCGGCGACCGGACGGTTGCCGCCATCGCTGCCGCCTCGATCCTGGCCAAAACCTGCCGCGATGGCTTGATGGTGCGGCTGGACGCCCGCCATCCGGGCTATGGCTGGGCGCGGAATGTCGGCTACGGCACGGCTGCGCACGCCCTGGCGCTGGATCGGCTGGGGGTAACGCCCCATCATCGTGTTACCTTCAAGCCCGTGCGGGCACGACTTGAAGCCGCGGCGCCGGGCTGGGCGGCACCGCCATGACACACCAAGCCGGTCGACGCCTGAAACTTTGCGCCGAGCCGGGTGTTGGGGTGATGGAGGACGAACGATGCGAGCATGGGTCGGGGTCGCCATTCTTGGGTTGGTGATGGCCTTCTCAACCACGGCCGCCGCGCAGACGGTGGGGCTGTTGACCATCAAGGGTGCCATTGGCCCGGCGACCACCGCCTATGTCGAGCGGGGCATCGCCGACGCGCACGCCGCCGGCAACGTGGCCGTGATCCTGGAGATCGACACACCGGGCGGTCTGGTCACGTCGACCCGCGAGATCGTCACGGCGATCTTGAACGCCCCCATTCCGGTGATCGGCTACGTGGCACCGGAGGGGGCACAGGCCGCGAGTGCCGGCACCTACATCATGATGGCGACCCACGTGGCAGCGATGGCGCCGGCCACCAACATGGGGGCGGCCACACCGGTCCAGATGGGGGGCTCGAGCCCACTACCGATCGCCCCCGACGAGGAGGCCGAAGAGGACGAGGAACGGCCGGCACCAACGGGCGAGGCCGGCGAAGCCAAGGCCATCGCCGACGCCGCGGCGTGGATGCGGGCGCTGGCGGAAAAGCGCGGCCGCAACAAGGACTGGGCGGAGCGGGCGGTGCGCGAAGCGGACAGCATCTCGGCGTCGGAAGCGCTGGAGCTGGGTGTGATCGAGATCGTCGCCGCCAGCCGCCGCGCGTTGCTGCAGGAGGCGGACGGCCTGACGGTGCAGCTCGCCGGCGACCGCGAGGTCACCCTCGCCGTTGCCGATGCCGACGTGGTCGCCATCGAGCGCAACTGGCAAGAAGAGCTGCTCGGCGTCCTGGCCAATCCGAACATCGCCTTCATTTTGATGCTCGTCGGCATCTACGGCATCATCTTCGAGTTTGCCAATCCCGGCACCATCTTCAGCGGGGTGATCGGTGCGATCGCGTTGCTGTTGGGACTGTTTTCGCTGAACCTTTTGCCGATCGACTATGCCGGCGCGGCGCTGATCGGCTTCGGCATCGTCTTGATGATCGCCGAGGCCTTTGCGCCCAGTTTCGGCATTCTCGGCATTGGCGGGGCGATCGCCTTCGTCCTCGGCTCGATCATGCTGATCGACACCGAGGTGCCGGGCTTCACCCTGTCGCCCTGGGTGATCGGCGCCGCCACGGTCACCACGCTCGGGCTAATGTCGGGCGTGCTCGCGATGGCGCTCAAGGCCTATCGCCGGCGCACCGTCACCGGCGCCGACGCCCTGATCGGCGAGGTTGGCCGGGTCGTGCGGTGGACCGGCGAGCGGGGCTTGGTCCACGTCGCCGGCGAGAATTGGCAGAGCCACGGCCCCGCGGGCCTGGCGGCCGGTCAAACCATCGTCGTCACCAAGGTCGACGGTCTGATCCTGACCGTCGATGCACAGCAGCAACGGGAGGCCTGATCCATGGAAGCCATGGCCGATCTGATCACCTACGCCATTCTCGTCGCCTTCGGTGTTTTCCTGTTGGTCTCGGTCTTTCGGGTCATGCGGGAATACGAGCGGGCGGTGGTCTTCACGCTCGGCCGCTTCACCGGCATCAAGGGGCCCGGGCTGATCATCGTCATCCCGGTGATCCAGCAGATCGTGAAGGTGGATCTGCGCACCGTCGTCCTGGACGTGCCGAGCCAGGACGTCATCTCCAAGGACAACGTGTCGGTGAAGGTGAATGCCGTGATCTACTTCCGCGTCATGGAAGCGGACAAGTCGGTCATCCAGGTGGAGAACTTCGTCGATGCCACCAGTCAGCTGGCGCAAACGACGCTGCGCTCGGTACTCGGCAAGCACGACCTGGACGAGATGCTGAGCGAGCGCGACAAGCTCAACGACG
>RECO01000092.1 GCA_007694015.1 Geminicoccaceae bacterium | reverse complement strand
GCGAGAGCTAGAGCGTTTTCGGCAAGGCTTGCCCATCCCGCACCCCCGCCCGGCCCCCCAAGGGATCGTACACTCGTGGGCGGCCGGGCGGGGGTGCGGGATGGGCACGGATCAACCTGAACGGAAAACGCGCTAGCCGACTGCGGGAAGCGGCAGGCGAGGGGAGCCGTTGCGGAAAGCGGGGTGCTGCCTTACGTCAAACGGATGAGGACACCGAAGGAGCGCGACGCTGGGCCGCTGCGGCGGCGCCGCTTGGGGGCTGCCGCCGCCGTGTTGGCCCTATGGCTGGCGCTGACCGGGGGCGAATGGGCGCTCTTCGCGGTGGGGGTGGGGCTCGCTGGCGGCGTGTTCGCCACCGACCCCTTGCGCCACCGCCCGGAGTTGCGGCTGCCACGGCTCTGGCCGCTTTTGCTCTATCTGCCGGGCTTCGCCTGGCGCTCGGTCGCAGGTGCCATCGACGTCGCCCGGCGCGTGTTCGATCCGGCCCTGCCGATAAAGCCCGGTTTTCGCACCCGCCGGAGCCGTGCGCCGAACCAGGCGGTGCGGGCCTGCCATCTCGGTGCCGTCAGCCTCCTGCCGGGCTCGCTCGCGGCCGGCACCGAGGGCTGTGTCGACCACGTGCACCTCTTGACCGACGCGCCCTGGGCGATCGAGGCCGTCGACACCGAGGAAACCCGGCTCGGCCGACTGTTTCTCGAAAGTCCCGGCCGATGACGGCGTTTTTGTACGTCGCCGGGCTCGTCTTGCTGGCGAGCCTCGCCTTGGGCCTCGTGCGGCTCTACCAGGGCCCGAGTGCCGGCGACCGGATGATGGTGGCGCAGCTCTTCGGCACCTCGGGCGTCGCCCTTTTGGTCCTGCTCGCGGCCGCCATGCAGGAGCCGGCCGCACTCGATGCGGCCCTCGTTTTGGCGCTGTTGGCCGCGGTCACGGGCCTCGCCCTGGTCCGCTCCGCCATCGACCTCGGCGACGACCACTGATGGTCGATCTCGTCGCCATGACGCTGATCGCCACCGGGCTCGTCTTCTTCATCGCGGGCTCGCTCGGCATGGTGCGGCTGCCCGACCTCTTCAGCCGGCTGCACGCCCTGACCAAGGCCGACAACGTGGGTTTGGGCCTGGTCTGCCTCGGCGTGGCGCTGCACCTGGGCTCACTCGCCGCCGCCGCCAAGCTCTTCGTGATCTGGCTCTTGGCCCTGGTCTCCGCCGCCGCGATTGCGCAACTCCTGGCGGCGCGGGTGCGCAGCGAGCGGGAGCGCTGACGATGGCCCTCCTCTTCGACCTCGCACTTGCCTTGCTCTTGCCGGTCTTGGCGTGGATCGCCATGGCGCATCCGCGGCTGATCGCGGGCGTGGTCTTCTTCATCGTCTACGGCCTCGTCCTGGCCGTCGCCTGGTACCGGCTTTCGGCCCCCGACGTGGCCCTGGCCGAAGCCGCGATCGGCGCCGGCATCACGGGCGTGTTGCTCATCGGCGCACTCTCGCGGCTGGAGCGGATCGCACGCATCCGGGCGAAGGGGCCAAGGCCTTGAGCGCGATCGACCAGGCCGAACCCCGGACCTCGCCCTGGTGGCTCGCTGGCTTCGGGGCGTTGGCCCTCGCCCTCGGGCTCGTGCTCTCGACACTGCCGGAGGCAGCGCACCCAGCCGGCGACGCGGTCGCCCAAAACTTGCCGGCAACCGACCTCGGCAATCCCGTGACCGGCGTGCTCCTCCTCTACCGGGTGCTCGATACGCTGTTGGAAAAAGCGGCGCTCCTCGGGGCCTTGGGCGGCGTCGTCGTCCTTGCCGGCCGGCAGAGCTTCGCCCGCCGCGCCGTGTCGTTGCCGATGCCGGCGCACAGCCAAGCGACGGCATCGTGGCTGGCAGCGATCCTTTTGCCCGCCGTCCTCGTGATCGCGGTCTACCTCGTCGCCATCGGCGCCGATCGGCCGGGGGGCGCCTTTCAAGCCGGGACGGTGGCGGCGGCAGGGCTCATCGTCGCCGTGCTGGTGGGGCTAAGGCCGCAGCCGCAGCCGGCAGCACCAAGCCTGCGCGTCGCCGCTTATGGCAGCTTTTTGGGCTTCGTCGCCGTCGGCCTCGTCGGTGCGGTGACCGACGGCGCCTTCATGGCCATGCCCAGCCTGTGGCTGCCGTTCGACCTCGGCGGCGTGAAGACCACCATCATCCTGGTCGAAATCGCCCTCACCCTCGGCGTCGCCGCCATCCTCTTCGCCCTCGCCATGGGCGCACCGCCGCGGCTGGGCCGTTGAGCACCTGGCTGCTCTACGCCTCGAGCGGTGCCCTCTTGGTCGCCATCGGCCTGCACGGGCTGATCCTGCGCCGCCACCTCATCCGCCGCATCCTCGGGCTGAACGTCCTGGGCGGCGGCGTCTTCGCCATCTTCCTCGCCTTGGCGGCACGCGGCGACGGACCGGCCGACCCCTTGCCGCACGCCCTGGTCATCACCGGCATCGTCGTCGCCGTCGCCGGCACCGCCTTGGCGCTCGCCATCACCGTCCGCTATTTCGAGGCGACGGGCCGGCTCGACATCGACGGTCCCGACAACCGATGATCTTCGCCTGCCTGATCGGCCTGCCCCTGGCCGTGGCGGGCCTCGCCGCCCTGACGCCCTTGCGCTGGCAGGTGCCGCTTGCCTTCGGCCTCGCCGCCGGCGTCACCCTCGGCGCCGTCGCGGGTGCCGTCGAGGTGCTCGGTGCGGGGCCGCGCGTGGCGCCGATGGGCGGTTTTCCCCTCCCGCTCGGCATCGCCCTCGTGCTCGACGGGCCGGGCCTGGTCATGATCCTCATGACCTCGGCGGTCATGGCCGCGACCTTCGGCTTTCTGGCCTTGCAGCCGACGCCGTTCCCCCGCGCCGGCTGGCCGCTCCTGCATCTGGTCTGGGTCGGGCTCAACACGCTCTTCACCACGGCCGACCTCTTCAACGCCTATGTCGCCATGGAGGTGATGAGCCTCGCCGGCATCGCGCTGATCGCCATCAGCGGCACGGCCAAGGCGCTGGAGGCGCAGATCCGCTACCTCCTGATCGCCACCATGGGGGCGTTGGTCTACCTCCTCGGCACGGCCCTCCTCTACGGCGCCACCGGCCGGCTCGACGTCTGGGCGGTCGCCCAGATCGACCCCGGCGCACCCGCCCTCCGCCTCGCCGCCGCCTGCATCACGCTCGGCATCCTCGTCAAGATGGCGGCCTGGCCGTTCCACACCTGGCTGCCGCCGGCGCATAGCGGCGCCATCGCCCCGGTCAGCGCGCTGCTCTCGGCCTTGGTGGTGAAGGCACCGGCCTTTCTGCTGCTCCGCTTTTGGACCGACATGTTCGCCCCCTTGGCGCTGCCGGCCGCCGGCACGTTCCTTGGGGTCCTGGGTACCATCGCCATCGTCTGGGGCTCGATCCAGGCGATGCGCCAGGACCAGGTGAAGCGCGTCATCGCCTATTCGACGGTGGCACAGCTCGGCTACCTCCTCCTGGTCATCCCGCTGGTGGCCGAGGGCGGGGCGATCGCCAATCTCGCCTGGCAGGGCGGCGTCCTGCACGCCATCACCCACGGCCTCGCCAAGGCCGGCCTGTTCCTCGCCGCCGGCAGCCTCCTGGTGACCGCGGGCGGCGACCGCGTGCGCGACCTGATCGCGACCAGCCGCGCCGCCCCCCTGCTCGGCTTTTCGATCGGTCTCGGGGTCATCTCGCTGATGGGGCTGCCGCCGAGCGTCGGCTTCGTCGGCAAATGGCTCCTGCTCCGCGCCAGCCTCGAGAGCGGGCAGTGGTGGTGGGCGGTGCCGATCCTCGGCGGCGGCCTGTTGGCCGCGGCCTACGGCTTTCGCCTCGTCGCCGTCACCTTCCGCAGCGGCACGGCAAGGCGGCGCAGCGCCCTGCGGGCCGCCAATCGGCCGCCGCTCGACGGGCTCGTCTTCGCGCTCGTGTCCCTGCCGATGCTGCTCTTCCTCGCCGCAGCACCCCTGAGCACCCTGATCGGTACCGTGCCCGGCTATGGCGGGCTCCAACCATGACCGCCGAGGCCCTCCTTCTGTTGGCCCTCCTTGCCTGCTCGCTGGTGCCGGCGGCCGTCGTCGCCGGGCTCGACGAGACCTCGACCGCGCGGCGCAACCGCTGGACGCTCGGCGGCGCCGTCCTGAAGGTGCTGCTGGTCACCTGGATGATGCTGGGCGTCCAGGCCGGCCGCTTCTTCGAAGCGACCCTGCCGCTCACCGGCACCCTGACCCTGGAGCTGCGCGTCGACGCACTGGCGCTGCTGTTCGTCAGCCTCTCCGCCGTCCTCTGGCTCGCCACCTCGGTGTTCGCCATCGCATACCTGGCGAAGGACCCGGCCCAGCGCCGCTTCTTCACCTTCTTCAACTTCTGCGTCACCGCCACGACGGGCATCGCCCTCGCCGGCAACCTCTTCACCTTCTTCGTCTTCTACGAGTTGCTGACGCTCGCGACCTGGCCGCTCGTGGCGCATCGGGGCGACCGGGCAAGCCTCCAGGCCGCCCGGCTCTACCTCCGCTACACCCTCGCCGGCAGCGTCGCCCTGTTGATCGGCATGTTGTGGCTGCAGGCCATCGCCGGGCCGATCGCCTTCGGCGAGACCGGCAAGGTGGCGCGCCTGGTCGAGACGCAGCCGGCGGCGGCGGTCGTCTGCTTCGCCCTGATGGCGGCGGGGCTTGCCGTGAAGGGGGCGATGGTGCCGTTCCACGCCTGGCTGCCGGCGGCGATGGTGGCCCCGGCACCGGTCAGCGCGCTCCTGCACGCCGTCGCCGTGGTCAAGGCCGGCGCCTTCGGCAT
Source organism: Geminicoccaceae bacterium (assembly GCA_007694015.1). Classification (GTDB taxonomy): domain Bacteria; phylum Pseudomonadota; class Alphaproteobacteria; order Geminicoccales; family Geminicoccaceae; genus RECO01. The sequence goes on along the minus strand of RECO01000092.1, from coordinate 13,438 downwards.
CGTCCGCCTCGTCCTCGACGTCTACGGCATCGAGGCGTCCCGCGACCTGGGCCTCGGCCTGCCGCTCGCACTTTGGGCCTCGCTCACCATCATCGTCGGTTCCGTGATCGCACTCCGCCAGGACACGGTGAAGAAACGGCTCGCCTACTCCACCGTCAGCCAGGTCTCCTACATCATGCTCGGTGTGAGCCTGTTGGGGCCGATCGGCCTGGTCGGCGGGCTGGTCCACCTGATCCACCAGGGCCTGATGAAGATCACCCTCTTCTTCTGCGCCGGTGCCTTGGAAAAGCTCGCGGGCGTGACCCGCATCGACCAGATGGCCGGCGTCGGCTGGCGGGTGCCGTGGACCATGCTCGCGTTCAGCGTCGCTGCCATCGGCATGATGGGGGCCCCGCCGCTCGCGGGCTTCGTCAGCAAATGGTATCTGGGTCTTGGCGGTATCGAGGTCGGCGCCCTTTGGATCATCGCGGTCCTTGCCGGCTCCACCCTGTTGAACGCGCTCTACTTCCTGCCGCTGATCTACGCCGCCTGGTTCCAGTCGCCGCCGGGCGAGGGCGCGCCGATCGACGGCAAGCGCGAAGCCCTCGCCAACGACCTGCGCCAAGCGCCGACGCTCGTCGCCCCGGCCGTGGTCATCGCCACCGCCGCCCTGGCCGCCGGCCTGTTCGCCGCCTCCGACGTGAGCCCGCTCGCCTGGAGCGAACTCATCGTCGACCGCCAATACCGCGTCCCCTGGCCGCTGCCCGAATGACAGCGCTCCTGCTCGTCCTCACCCCGGCGCTGCCCGCCTTGATGGCGGCCCTGGCGCTGTTCCCGGCAACCCAGGACGTCGTGCGCCGCACCGCATTTCTCGCAGCCATACCGGGCCTGCTCGCCGCCTGGCTGTTGCCGAGCGACGCACCGATCGTCCTGAGCGACGTCCTCTTGGGCCTGCGCCTCGGCCTCGACGAGCCGGCCCGCCCGTTTCTCCTCGCGGCCGCCCTGTTGTGGCTGCTCGCCGGCCTGCACGCGCGCGTCTTCTTGCCGGTGAACCCGCGCACCCCGCGCTTCATGAGCCTCTTTCTGCTCTCGATGTCGGGCAATCTGGGCCTGTTGCTCGCCCAGGACGTGGTCGGCTTCTATCTCGCCTTCGCCCAGATGTCGCTCGCGGCCTATGTGCTCGTGGTTCACGACGAGACGGCGAAGGCGCAACGAGCGGGCTCGGTCTACATCCGGCTCGCGGTGATCGGCGAGACCTGCCTCCTGCTCGGCTTCATGCTGGCGGCAAGCAAGGCCCAAGCCTACGAGGTCACCGCTCTGCGCGCGGCGCTGCTCGATGGCGAGACGGCGCCGCTCGCCGTCACGCTGCTGCTCGTGGGCTTCGGCATCAAGCTGGGCCTCGTGCCCCTGCATGTCTGGCTGCCTTTGGCGCACCCGGCCGCTCCCAGCCCCGCCTCCGCCGTGCTGTCCGGTGCGATGATCAAGGCCGGCCTCTTCGGCCTCATGGTGTTCCTCCCCTTCGGCGACGGGGCCCTCACGGGCTTGGGGGTCGTGTTGGTCGCCATCGGCCTCTTCACCGCCTTTTTCGGCGTCGCGGCGGGGCTGGCGCAGGCCGATGCCAAGACCGTGCTCGCCTATTCGAGCCTGAGCCAGATGGGGGTGATCACGAGCGGCCTCGGCGTGGCCGCACTCGATCCGGCGGCGGCACCGGCCATCCTTAAAGCCGCCGGCCTCTACGCCCTGCATCACGGGCTGGTGAAGGGGGGGCTGTTCCTTGCGGTGGGCGCTCGCCAGCGCGCCGCCGACCAGGGAGCCTGGCGGCCCGTGGTCACGGTGGCCGTCGCCCTCGGCGCCCTCACCCTCGCAGGCCTCCCGCTCACCAGCGGCGCGCTCGCCAAATACGGCCTCAAGGCCGCGGTCGAAAGCGGCACGGGCAGCGGGATCGCCGCCCTGACCCTGGCGCTCGCCCTCTCGGCGACGGCGACGACGCTCCTCGTCCTGCACTTCCTCCAGACCTTCCAGAACGTGGCAACCAAAGCCGAGAGCCGGAGCCCCGGCACCAGCATCCTCCTGCTCACGAGCTTCGCAGCCCTCGCCGCCGGCCAGGGCCTGATGTGGGCACTCGCCCCCGAACCATGGCGAGCCGCCGCTTCGAGTTGGGCCGGCACCGTCGATGCCGCCTGGCCGCTCCTCCTCGGCGCGGTTCTGGCCGCACTGGCCGTAGCCTCGAAGCTCCAAGAGCGCTGGCCCGACATCCCCGAGGGCGATGTGCTCGTCCCGGCCCGTCGGGCCTTCCAGCGCGTCGTTGCGGCAGCGGGCGATCCCTGGCGCAGGCGGCAGCGGTGGCTTGGCCCCCGTCTCAGGCTGGAATTGCCCGAGCCCGCACCGCGCCTCAGCCTTGGCGACCCGCAACGCCAAGGCGCCCTCGCGGTCGTCTCGATCCTGGCGCTCCTGGTCGCCTTGCTCTTCGCCTGAACGCCCCGCCGCTCAGCCCGCGTCCGGCTCGACCGGCTCGCCCAGCGTGTGCATCAGCCGATTGGCCCAGCCGAAGAGTGCCGTCGAAAGGACCAGATCGAGCATCTCCTCCTGGCTCAGCCCCGCCTCGGCCAACGCCTCGACGTCGGCCGTCTCGACCGCTGGCGGGCACGCCGAAAGCTTGATCGCAAAGCCGAGGATCGCCCGATCGCGCGGCGCCAGCTCGGCCTCGGCACCGTGATCGAAGACCGCCTGCATCGGTTCGGTCGTGCGCGTCAGCTGGTTGTAGCGACTGGCATGGACGGCCGCACAGTAGATGCAGCGATTGACGATCGATGCCCCGACGGCGCCAAGCTCGCGCTCGGCGCGCGACATCCCGCCCCGGTCGTACATGATCGCGTTGAACAAGGGCGTGCGCGCGTGCAGCGATTGCGGATCGTGCGCCAACACCAGAACGTAGTCCGAAACCTTGGTGTTCGACGGCGTGACCTTCAGCGCGTCCAACTGCTCGGCGGTGGCTTCGGCCAGCACCACGGGTTCGACATAAGGCCGCCAAACCGGCACCTCGGCGGTAAAGTTCTCGACGCGGCGGCTCATGCGGCCACTCCCTTCCGCCCGTGCTCGGCCATCAGCCTGAGCCCGCGCACCAAACGCACCTCATAGCTCACGAAGGCCACCAATTGCGACAGCCGCACGATGTCGGCCGTGTCCCAGCCAGCCGCCCCGAGCGCTGCAATGTCCGCCGCCGTCGCCGCACGCGGGCGCTCGGTCACCAGATCGACGTGCCGCACCAACGCACCGAGCCGTGCCGCCGCCGGCAGCGCGCCCGCCGCATCGGCCACGGCCGCATCGACCTCGCCCAACGCCCGATAGGCCGCTTCGAGCCCCGGCTCCGCGTTCGCTGCCGCCATCCGCACCGCCAGCCCAAGCCGCAACGCGGGCGCCAGCCCACCCGGCTCCGCCGGCGCCAGGACCGACCGCCGGCTCTTCGCCGTCATCGCCAACACCTCCGCCCGCAGCGCCAACGCCGCCGCCAGCCCCGCCGCAGCTTCCGCACCGGCGGCGCGGATGACTAGATGGGGATCGTCGATGTCCATGGTGTTTTCCTTCGTGGATCGGCGTTGAGAAAGAGAGGGCTAGGGGGCTTTTGGCCCCCTAGGACCCCCGACCGACGGCTGTCGCCGTCGGACTGTAGGATTTCAGGCCTGATTGAGGTATAAGGGTGGTGTTGGGAACGAGCGCTCGCCGCTTCGAAAACTTCTCTGACAAAACGAACCCAGAATCGCGTTTTCCCTTTCATCTTCAATGGCTTGCAGTAAGTTTGCAGCGCAAAAAAAGCGACTTTGGTCGTAGTCCCCGGCCCACCTCCGGCGGCAACCGCGCCGCCCCTTGAAAAGTCGCGGCAGCGGATGGGGGGACGTGCCTGCACGTCCCCCCATCCGCTGCCGCCGGGGGTTCCCAAGGGGGCCAAAAGCCCCCTTGGCTTCCCCTTTCCTCGGGGGGCCAAAAGCCCCCTTGGCTTCGCTTTCTCCTTCACTCCGCCACGGTCCATTCGTCCCCGAGCAGTTCGGGTTTGTCGTAGGTTTGGAGGGTTTGCCAGTGGCGGTCGATGTCGGCGCGGTAGAGGTCGGCGGCGAGGGATTTGGCGAGGTGGGCAGCGCCGTCGCTGATGGCTGGGATGTCGCCGCTGATTTTGCCGAGGCTGATGGTGGCGCCGTAGTTGAAGCAGTGGACGTCCTGGAGCCAGGGGAGGTCGCCCGGTTCGCGCGGCTGGAAGGCGAAGCTGCCCGAGAGGTAGGGAAAGCTTGCCATGTCGGGGTGGGCTTCGTGGGGTGGCGGCGTGTAGCGGTCGCGCCAGAGTGCGATGCGGCCGGCGACGTCGGCCAGTTCGGGCCGCGCGTCGGGTTCGATGGTGAAGCCCGTGCCGAGGATGACGAAGTCGGTCAGAAAGCGCCGGTCGTGGACGGTTTCGACGACGAGGCCGTGTTCGCCGCGGGTGATGCGGGCGATGCCGCAATCGAAGTGGAAAAAGGCGTTGGCGTGGCGGCTGACGCGCAGGGTGGACCCGCGCGGGGCCGGGGTTTGCGTGGTGAAGGAATAGTGCATGAAGCGCCAGCGCCAGGCGTCGTCGAGGGTGGGGAAGCCCGCGGTAAAGCCAAAGGAGCCGATGCCCATCATCTTGTTGATGCGGGGCATTTCCTTGCGGCGGATGAGGAGCCGGCATTCGCTGGCACCGGCTTCCAGGGCTTCGGCGGCGTTGTCGACGGCGGAGGCGCCGACGCCGACCACGACCACCCGCTTGTCGCGCAGGCGGGCGAAATCGAAGGCGTCGGCGGAGTGCATCCAGTCGACGCCGCGCTCCAGGCCGTCGACGAAGGGCGGGATGGTCGGCTGGCCCATGCCCTCGCGGCCGGTGGCCATCACCAGCTTGCGGGTGAGCACGAAGGGCTCCTTGGCGCCGGCACCGGCGAGATCGAGGCGAAGGAAGCCGTCCTCGGGCGAGACGCGGGTGACTTCGACCTCGTTTTCGACCGGCAGGCGGAGGACCTGGCGATACCAGCGGAGATAGTCCATCCACAAAGGCCTGGGGATCTTGTCGAGCGCCTCCCAGGCCGGCGTGCCGAAGCGCGCCTCGTACCAGGCGCGAAAACTGAGCGCCCCCAGGCCGTAGGCGGGGCCGGTCAACTGCTTGGGCGAGCGCAGCGTCTCCATCCGCGCATAGGTCACCCAGGGCCCCTCGAAGCCCTTGGGGCTGCGGTCGAAGATGCGGAGATGCGACATGCCGCCGTGGATCAAGGCGAAGCTGGCGACGAGCCCGCACATGCCGCCGCCGATCACCACCACGTCGAGCACTCGGCCGTGGGTCGGGTGCTGGGTCGGCGGCACCCAGTTGGCGGGCGGGTGGTTGAGGCAGGCCAGATCGTGGGCGAGCCGCGCCTCCAAGGCATCGAGGCCGGCCGCGTCGGCCGGCGGGTAACCGAGATCGTTCATGCGGGGGCGTTTCCTCGACTGGGGTCGGCGACGTGCGTCCTGGGCTTGCTCCCTACACATTGGTCGTTAACCTTTCGGCGATCAATTGGAGGGACCCACCCATGCGCCTCTGCGCTCGCCTCACGGCCCTGCTGGCCGCCGCTCCGGCCCTGCTCGTTGCCGGCGCCGTCGAAGCCCAGACCTTGCGGCTCGCCACGGTCGTCACCGCCCCGCACCCCTGGATCGACGCGGCCGAAGCCTTCAAAGCGGAACTCGAAGCCGAGACCGACGGCCGCCTCACGGTGTCGATCTTTCCCTCGGCGCAGCTCGGCAACGATCAGACCGTGATCGACGAGATGCGCATCGGCACCATCGACATGATCATCGGCGGCACGCAGAACGCCTCGCCCTTCGTGCCCGAGTTCGGCCTGTTCAGCCTGAACTACCTCTTCAGCGGCATGGAAGCGTTCGAGCAGGCGACCGACCCGGAGGGCGAGCTGTTCGCCCATTTCGAGGAAACGGTCCGTGACCATGGCGTCGGCATCCGCCTGCTGGCGCTGACCGGCGGCGGCACCCGCAATCTGAGTGCCCGCGGCGGTCCGGTCTTGTCACCGGACGACATGGTCGGCCTGCGCATGCGCGTGCCCGGCTCGCAGATGGACGCGCGGATGTGGCAGGCGACGGGTGCCTTGACCACCTCCCTGCCGTGGAGCGAGATCTACACCGGCATGCAGACCGGCGTGGTCGAGGCCTTCGAGAGCAGCATCAGCGGCTATTACGGCAGCAAGCTGTTCGAGGTGGCGCCCTACCACTCGCTCACCGAGCACCAGATCATGATGAGCCACATCTCGATCTCGGACATCGCGTTCAACCGGCTTTCCGCGGAAGACCAGGAGCTCGTCACCCGGGCCGCGCGCAACGCCGCCGTGCTCGGCACCGCCAAGGGGGTCGAGTACGACGTCTCGCTCCTGGAGCGCCTGGAGGCCGACCACGGCGTCACCGTGAGCGAGGTCGACAAGGCCGCGTTCATGGCGGTGTCCGCGCCGTTGCACGACGAGTTCGCGGCGAGCCTCGGCGTCACCGAGGCGCTGGAGATGCTGCGCGCCCTGCAATGATGGCCAAGGGCCGCCGCGCCAGAGCCCCTGGGGCGGCCCGCGCCTGATGGCTCTCCTCCGTCGCCTGAACGACCTGTTGGAGCGGCTGCTGCTGATCGTGGCAGCCTCGCTCTTCGCCGTCTTCATCGGCGTCATCTTCTACCAGGTGCTGGCCCGCAACTATCTCAGGGTCTCGGCCGTTTGGACCGACGAGGTGGCGCTCATCTGCTTCGTCTGGTCGGTCTTTCTGGGGGCGGCCGTGGCGCTGCGCCGCCGCGTCCACTACGAGGTGCAGCTGTTTCCGCCGCACTACGTCGTGGTCAACGGCCTCTTGCGGCTCGGCGCCAGCTTGGCCGCACTGCTCTTCATCTACGTCATGATCCGCTACGGCTGGACCTTCACCAACATGGGCATGCGGCGCACCTCGACGGCAACGGGCCTGCCGCTGGCCTACGTCTTTGCCGCCCTTCCGACCTCGGGCGTGGCGATGGCCATCTTCTCGCTCGAGACCATCCGCGACGACGTGCTGGCCTTGCTGGAGCGTCGGGCCACGGCCGAAGCTCAAGACCTCGACCGACCGTGAGCCCGATCGTCACCCTCGTCGGCGGCTTTCTCCTGTTGATCGCGCTGCGCGTGCCGATCGCCTTCTCGATCGGCCTCGCCTCGATGGCGACCATCTGGCAGCTCGGCATCCCCTTGACCTCGGTCGCCAACCAGATGTTCGCGAGCATCAACTCCTTCCCGTTGCTCGCGGTGCCGTTCTTCCTCCTGCTCGGCCGGCTGATGAACGACGGCGGCATCACCGACCGCCTGCTCCGCTTCGCCGATGCCACCGTCGGCCACATCCGCGGCGGCCTCGGCCACGTCAACGTCATGGTCTCGATGATGTTCGCGAGCCTGTCGGGCTCGGCTGCCGCCGACACCGCCAGCATCGGTGCCGTGTTGATCCCGGCGATGAAGAAGGCGGGCTATCCGGCCCCCTTCGCCGTGGCGATCACCGCCGCCTCCTCGACCCTCGGCATCATCATCCCGCCCTCGATCCTGATGGTGATCTACGGCGCCTTCGGCAACGTCTCGATCGGTGCCCTGTTCCTCGGCGGCATCGTGCCGGGCATCCTCATCGGCCTCGCGCAGATGGGCTACACCTACGTCGTCGCCAAGCGCTTCGGCATCATCAATCCCGAGCGCAAGAGTTGGCGGACCATGGGCAAGACGGGCCTCGTCGCCGCCCCGCCGATGATCCTGCCGATCGTCATCCTGGGCGGCATCACCGGCGGCATCTTCACCGCCACCGAAGCGGCGGCGATCGCCGTGGTCGTCGGCCTGCTCCTGGCCGTGGTCTTCTACCGCGCCATCAGCCCGCTCGCCCTGCCGCGCATCCTGGCCGACAGCGTCGTCGCCTATTCGCTGCCGATGTTCGCCGTCGCCGCCGCCGGCGTCATGGGCTGGCTCATCTCCTATCTCGGGGTCGCCCGCGAGGTGGCGGACTTCATCCTGTCGGTGACCACGACCCGCACCGGCCTCTTGTTGATGATCATGGGCTTCATGCTCATCATCGGCACGGTGCTGAGCCCGATCACGGCGGTGATCATCTTTTTGCCCATTATCCAGGAAATCGGCCGCTTCGGCGGCATCGACCAGATCCATTTGGGCCTGATCGTCATCCTGTCGCTGGCCTTGGGCTTGGTGACGCCGCCCTACGGCATCTGCCTTTTGATCGCCAGCCAGATCGGCGAAATCTCGGCGCCGCGGGCCTTCGTCGCCGTGCTGCCGCTGATCGGCCTCGTCCTCTTGATCATCATCGCCGGCATCCTCTTCCCCGGCCTCTTCCTCTTCCTTCCCCGCACCTTCATGCCGGCAGCGTTTCCCGGCGGCTGACCGCAGGGCTCGGGCGGCTCTGTCCGCACCAGGGCGACATCGACCGGGAATGTCGGGCGTTCGCCCTCACTTCGAGGGCGACATCGCCGACGAGCCAAGAGTCGCCCGAGCGCGATCGCTGCGTTGCCGAGCGCGTCGTTCATGATACCTCTGTTTGGCGCCGCCGGGGTCGCGTCAAAATTGTTGATGACCGACAAACAGTAGGCCGCACGAGGACTTCGGATAGAGATTGACCGATAGCGGGGCCGTGAACGCCGATGACGACGCCGCCGAGCGAATTACCGACCACGATCGCCTATCACATTTTGGCTGAAATCAGGATGCGGATCATCACCGGCGACTACCCGCCGGGAATGCAGCTCCGCGAACAGGAACTGGAGCAGCAATTCGGCAGCTCGCGCGGGCCGATCCGCGAGGCGCTGCGGCTCTTGTTGCAGAACGGCCTCGTCGTCCACGCGCCGCGCCGCGGCTTCAAGGTGCGCGACTACACGGCCAAGGACCTGCACGACATCTATCGGCTGCGCGCCACCATGGAGGAGCTGGTCCTGGAGGAACTGCGGGGGCAGGACCTCGGCCGGCTCGTCGTCGACCTGCGCAGGAGCAACAAGCGGATGCAGCGCCATGTCGAGCGGCAAAATCGGAACGGTTTCTTCGAGGAGAACGCGTTCTTTCACGGTCTCGTGTCGGAAGCCGTCGCCAACGAGCCGCTGCAACGGGTGATGACCTACGTCAACGAGATCTCGTTGCCGGTGCGCTACCGGCTGTTGGCCGACAGCATGCCGTCGGGTCGGTCGGTGGCCTATCACGACACGATCATCGACGCCTTGGCCGCGGGCGACATCGACCAGGCGAAGGCCGTCGCCCGCCAGCACATCATCGAGAATCTGGACCGTGCCGTTGCGGCCTTTGCCGGCGAGGCGCCGACCGCGGCGGCGGGTCTCACGTCAGCGCAATGAGACCGATCCGGCCGATCGCTCCGCCCGTGCAGATCAGGTCCGGGACGATCCCGCTCGCGGTGAACGCGAACGGGTCGCCGCTGCGGCCGAAGCCGGTCCAGATCTCGGCGGCGATCAGGACGAGGCCCGTCACGCCGCCGATTTTCTGGTCGCGTTTGGACCTCGGCGGGCTTGCGTCGGGGCGGTGCCGCTTTATGGCGTGGGCCACCGCGTCGCGTTGGCGATCGGTGAGACGTTCAACGAACGAGAAACGAAGAAAGGCGAGGGGATGGCGAAGGTGGCGGTCGAGTGCATCGCGGATCTGGCGATGGCGGTGGGCGAGGGGGCCTTTTGGGACCAGGCGAGCGGCTGTCTTTATTGGGTCGACATTCCAGCCGGCCACGTCTTTCGCCTCGATGCCGACGGCGAACGCACGCAATGGGAGGTGGGTGAGCCCGTCGGTTGCCTCGCGCCCCGCGTCGGCGGCGGGCTCGTCCTCGCAACCAAGAGCGGCTTTTGGCACTTCGATCCCGAGACGGGTGCCAAGGAGCCCATCGTCGACCCCGAGCCGGAGCGGCCCGAAAACCGCTTCAACGACGGCAACACCGACCGCCAGGGACGGTTTTGGGCCGGCACCATGGCGATGACGCCGGGACCGGTCCCCACCGGCAGCTTCTACCGGCTGGATGCCCAATTCCAGTGCAAGACTTGGCGCGACGGTTACTTCACCACCAACGGCCTCGCCTTCAGCCCCGACGGGCGCCGCATGTACCTGTCGGATTCGAACCCGAAGGTGCAGACCGTGTTCGTCGCCGACTACGACCCCGACGACGGCTGGCCCGGCGAACCCCGGCTCTTTTTCGACTGCCGCAGCATTGCCGGCCGGCCCGACGGCGCCACGGTCGATGCGGATGGCTGCTATTGGCTCGCCGGCGTCGATGGCTGGCAGGTCTACCGCTTCACCCCCGACGGCCGGCTCGACCGCACCATCGACGTGCCGGTCGAAAAGCCGTCCAAGCCCATCTTCGGCGGCCCCAACCTCGACGTGCTCTACCTCACCTCGATCGGCACCGGCCTCACCCCCGGTAGCGAGGCCCGCCAGCCCCAGGCCGGCGGCCTCTTCGCCATCACCGGGCTCGGCACGACCGGCCTGCCCGACACCCTCTTTCAAGGCTGAGCGACCATGCAGACCGTTCTCGTCACCGGTGCCGCCGGCGATGTCGCCCGCCAGCTCCGCCCCTACCTCCGCGCCGCCTACCCATCGCTCGTACTGAGCGACCGCACCCCCGTCACCGACCTGGCGCCGGGCGAGCGGTTCGTTGCCGCCGACCTCACCGACATGGCCGCCACCCTGGCCGCCTGCGAAGGGGTGGACGGCATCGTCCACCTCGGTGGCTACTCGGTCGAAGCGCCCTGGGAGACCATCCACCCGGCCAACGTCGTCGGCTGCTACAACCTGTTCGAGGCGGCGAGGCAAGCCGGCGTCAGGCGGGTGGTGTTCGCCAGTTCCAACCACGCCATCGGCTTCTACGAACGGCGCCGCCGGATCGGCGTCGACCATCGGGTGCGCCCGGATGGCTTCTACGGTGTCAGCAAGGCGTTCGGCGAAGCGCTGGGCTCGCTCTACGCCGACAAATACGGCCTCGGCGTGCTCAGCATCCGCATCGGCAATGTCGGCTCCCGGCCCCTCGATCTGCGCCGGCTCTCGATCTGGCTGCACCCCGAAGACTTGGCCCAGCTCTGCCGCATCGGCCTGGAACATCCCGAACTGCACAACGAGGTGGTCTACGGCGCCTCCGACAACGCCCGCGGCTGGTGGGACAACGAGCCCGCCTTCCGGCTCGGCTACGCGCCGCGCCACCGCGCCGAGGACGACGCCGCCCACGCGCTGGCCGAACAGGCCAAGCTCGAGCCCGACCCGATCGGCGATCGCTTCCAAGGCGGCGGCTTCTGCAACCGCTGAGGGGGCACCGGCCGGCCCGGCTCAGCCTGCCAGTGCCGCACGGGTGTCGGCATAGCCCGCTTCCTCGCGGCGCCGGACGGCGCTGCTGGCGAAGTCGGCGGCACCCGTCGCTCCCTCCGGGCGCTCCGGCCTGATCCACAAGGTCCGCTCCAGCCGCGCCGCCGCCGCCGCACTCCGATCGGCCGACAACAGCTCCAGCATCCGCCCGCCGACCTCGCCCATCGAGGTCGGCACACCGCCGCGCTGGGGAAACAGATCGACGACGACGGCAAGCTCCACCATCTCCGGCGGGATCCGCGCCAACGCCACCTCCAAGGGCGAAACCCCGGCAAGGCTGCCGTCCCAACAGCGATGCACCTCGCCCGCCTCGGTTTCTGCCGCCACCGCTGGAAAGGTCGGCGGCAGTGCGGAAGCCCCCAGCACGTGACTGCCCGCGAGATCCTGGGTGGCGCTGTCGAACACGACCACACCGCCGGTCTCCAGGTCCGTTGCCGTCAGGATCAGCCGCGGCTCCAGCCGTTCGAAATCGACGTGCCGCGCCAACGTCCGCGCCAAGGGGGCCGTGTCGTAAAGGCTGTCCCAATTGGCGAGCCCGAACCACGCCCCGCGCGGCACGTACATCGCCGGATTGCCAAACGCCCCCAACGCCGTCGTCAAGGTCGGCGCAAAGGGCCAACTCGGCCGCCCCAGGTCGCGCCAGAACGCCTCCAACGCCGCCACCGGATCGTTCGCCCGATGCCCGCACAACACGGCCGCATTCAAGGCCCCGGTCGAGGTCGCCGCCACCACCGTCGGCACGACCCCGGCCTCCCTGAGCGCCCGCACCACGCCCACATGGTAGGCCGCCAAGGCCCCACCGCCCTGCAGACAAAGGATCGTCTGCCGCTCGGTCATGTCGCACCTCCAAAGGGGGTTATCGGGTGAAGGGCGTGGGGAAGGCAAGGCACCGGGGGGCTTTTGGCCCCCCGGACCCCCCCGAGCGACGGCGTTGCCGTCGCCACGTTGGCCGATGGCTTCGCTTGACCAACCAGCGACCGCCGGGAACGTTGCCAGGGCGAGAACGGCGCGAGGGAACGCGGGCGTGGAACTGGGGTACGGACCGCCGAACGACGCCTTGGCGCGCGAGTTGCGCCAGGTGGCGTGCGCGGCCGCAACGGTGCGGGCGGCCCTCGACGCCAGCAACTTCCTGCCGGACGGCTTTCCCGAGGCGGCGCTGCGCGACCAGTGCGCCGCCCTGGTCGGGCTGCCGGAAGGCACCGCCGAAATGTGCCGCCCCCAGCTCGAGGCCGCCCGCAACCTCCTGCCCAAACTCCGCCGCGAGCAGTTTCAGGAGGCGAACGAGACGGGGGCCGACGACGGCACGCCGCCGTTGGAGCGCGGTGGCCATCTCGACCTGCAGATCGCCGGGCTCATCGCTGCCGTCACGACCGCGCTCGACGAATACCGCCACCAGGCCCAAACCCGCTTCGACGACACCGTCCGCGCCGAAGAAACGCTCCGCACGCCGGATCGCCCGACGCTGGCCCGCATCGACACCGCCACCGACGAGGTCGTGGCCAACGTCGCGGGCGTGATCAGCGAGCTGGACGCGAAGGGCGTCTCCGCCACCGAGCACGGCGACGTGCTCCGCCGCCGCCTGAAAGACGGCCAAAACCTCTCCCACGCCGCCCGCGCCTTGGTGCACAGCCCGCCCATCGTGCGCCGCTGGCTGACCGGGGTGAGCGAGGCGCTGCAGCGTTGGCCAACCTTGGTCGGGAAAGCTGCCCATGCTCTTCGCGTCGGCCTCGACATCGCCGAGCCATGGGTCGATTGGTGGGAGCGCTTTCGCCAAGAACCTCTGCGAACCACCATTGCGGCCGGCCGAGAACTCCAGGGCTACCTCGAACGCTTGGAACGGTCACAGCGCCCACTCCCCGAGCCGCGGAGCATCCCAACATGGGCCGCAGCGGGCGGCAGCGATCCGTTCGGCGACTGGCTGGAACTCGAGGTCGACGGCATCCGCCAACGCCTGCGCTGGATCCCGCCCGGGCGTTTCGTCATGGGCTCCCCTAACCACGAGGAGGGACGCTTCGATCACGAAGGCCCGCTCCACGAGGTGACGATCGGCGAGGGTTTCTGGCTGTTCGCGACGCCCGTGACGCAGG
>RECO01000033.1 GCA_007694015.1 Geminicoccaceae bacterium | reverse complement strand
TGGTCCGACTACGTCTACCCGGAGATGATCGAGAGCTTCACCAGCCAGACCGGCATCCGGGTCAACCTTGCAACCTACGGCTCCAACGACGAGGTGCGCAACCGCTTGCGAGCGACCGGCGGCACCGGCTTCGACGTGGTGATGCCCTCGATCACGACCACCCCGTCCTGGATCGAGCTCGAACTCCTGCAGCCGCTCGACGAGAGCCGCATCAACTACGAGAACGTGATCTCGTCGATGTGGGAGGACAGCCGCGAGCTCGGCGCCATGCACAATGGCGAACGGTTCACCACGCCGTTCAACTGGGGCACCGAGGCGCTCTGCATCGACACCCAGGTGATCGACCCGGTCTATGGTGAGCTGGGTTACGGCTCGCTCTGGATGCCCGAGACGCGCGGCCTCGTCACCGTGCGCGCGCACTCGGCGATGATCGGCATGGGCCTCTACCTCGACGCCACCGGCCAATTGCCCACCAACCGCATGCGCGACAGCTACATCAACGAAGCGCGGATGCGCGAGATCTACGAGCAGATCCTGGCCTTCGCCGTGGAGCGCAAGCCCTGGATCGTGCAGTTCTGGTCGAACGCGCAGGAGACCGAGGCCGCATTTTTGCAGAACGGTGCCGTCATGGGCCAGGTTTGGGACGGCCCGGCGATGCGGATGCGGAGCGATTCCGGTGCGCGCTACACCTACCTCGCGCCGAAGGAAGGTGCCCTCACCTGGATGGACTCGATCGGCATTCCGGTCGGTGCGGCCAACGTCGACGCGGCCTATGCCTGGATCAACTGGTACTACCAGGCCGACAACGCCGCGATCCACGTGCGGCTCTCCGGCTACAACTCGGTCGTCCAGGGTGCCGCCGAGTTGGCGGGCGAGGAGTACGCCGAGAACTTCGCCGCCGCCTATCCGGGCAACGCCATCGAAAACCTCTGGTGGTACCCGCCGGAGGAGCCCTGGTTCCCGGTCGCGCGCAACGAGTTCCGCGACCGCTTCTTGTCGGCTTGATCCCGGCCGCGGCCCGCGCTTCGGTGCGGGCCGTGCGTGAGGGGGACATCGATGCAGGGTCAAGCCGTCAGCCTCGAGGGCGTCACCATGGCGTTCGGCGACTTCGTCGCCGTGCGCGCGGCAACGCTCGAAGTCGAGCCCGGCGAGTTCTTCTCGTTCCTCGGCCCCTCGGGCTGCGGCAAGACCACGATCCTGCGCATGATTTCGGGTTTCAACCAGCCCACCGCGGGGCGTATCCGCATCGGCGGCAAGGACATGGCCGGCATCGGCCCCAATCGCCGCCCGACCGCCCTGATCTTCCAAAACCTCGCCCTCTTCCCGCTCATGAAGGTGTGGGAGAACGTCGCCTTCGGGCTCGAGGTGCGGGGCGTCGACAAAAGGCGGCGCCGGGCGCGGGCCGATCAGCTGTTGGAACTGGTGGCCCTCGGCGATCAGGGCGACAAGCTCGTCTCCGAGCTTTCGGGCGGCCAGCGCCAGCGGGTCGCCATCGCCCGCGCCCTGGCGGTCGAGCCCTCGGTCCTGCTCCTGGACGAGCCCCTCTCGGCGCTCGATTTGAAGCTGCGCCAGCACATGCGGGCCGAACTCCGCGCCATCCAAAAGCGCACCGGCGTCACGTTCATCTACATCACCCACGACCAGGGTGAGGCGCTCACCATGTCCGATCGCGTCGGCGTGATGAGCCAAGGCGTGATCGAGCAGGTCGGCACGCCCGAAGCGGTCTATGACGACCCCAAGACCGCGTTCGTCGCCACCTTCGTGGGCGAGAGCAATCCTTTTCCCGGCACGGTCGTGCGCGCCGCCGACGGCATGGCCGAGATCGAAACCGCCGTGGGCCTCTTGCGCGGGCGCAACCCGCAAGGCCTCACCGCCGGCAACCGCGCCATCCTCTTCGCCCGGCCCGAGCGCTGCCGCTTGGTGCAGCCGGGCGAGACCGGCAACGCGGTGCGCGGCCGGTTGCAGCGCATCGACTTCGAGGGGCCGTTCGTCAATCTGTTCGTCGATCACGGCGGGGCGCGCGACGCGGTCGTGCATCTGACCAACCACGGCGACGAACCGCATCTGCCGGCGGGGGCGGAGGTCGGCTTCGGCTTTCCGGTCGAGGCGGCGGTCGTGTTGCCGCACGGGGACGTCGCCCGTGAGTGAGGTCTTCAACCGGCTTGGACCCGTGGTCGGCGCCTTCGTTCTGGCGACTGCCCTGTTGTGGGTGGCGATGCTGGTGGTCCTGCCCCAGCTCGTGCTGGTCGATCTCTCGTTCCGCCCCAACCTGCCACCGGCACTGCGCGGCAGCCCCGGCGACGTCTACACGCTGCTCAACTACCAAAGCCTGTTCTTGAACGATCTGCACCGGGCGATCTTTTTCCAGACCATCTGGTCGTCGATGTTGGTGACCGTCCTGGCCCTGATCGTCTGCTACCCGATCGCCTACTACCTGGCGCAAGTGGCGAAGGGCGGCACCGCGGCCATCCTCGTCGTCGGGCTGGTCATTCCCTTTTGGGTCAACGAGATCCTGCGCACCTTCGCCTGGTTCTTGATCCTGTCGCGCAACGGCATCTTGAACCAGGCGCTGATGGGGTCGGGCCTGACCGACGCGCCGATCAATTTCGGCGGTGTCGGTGCGGTGATGATCGGCATGGTCTACGCCTACATCCTCTTCATGGTGTTCCCGCTCTACAACGCCATCGAGAGCCTCGACCGCAACCAGATCGAAGCCGCGCGCGACCTCGGCGCGCCGTGGTGGAAGATCCACACCCGCGTCGTCATCCCGCACGCCAAGCCCGGCATCGCGGTTGGCTGCATCATGGTCTTCATGCTGGCCGCCGGCACCGTCGCCGTGCCCCAGATCATGCAGTCCCTGCCGGGCGGCACCAACGCCCGCTGGTTCACCCAGGTGATCTATTCCTGGTTCTTCGACGGTGGCGACTGGAACCGTGGTGCGGCTTACGCGTTCGCCCTCCTCGTGCTCTGCGTGCTCTTCATTTTCTTGATGATGCGCGTGTTCAAGGTGGGCTTGCGGGACATCGCCAAATGACGACGAAGCGCATCCTCAACTTCGCGCTCGCGGCCTATCTCGCCGTCTTTTTCTTCTATCTGTTCGCGCCCTTGATCTTCATGGTGATCGCGGCGTTCAACGACAGCCGCTTTCCGACCGCCTTCCCCTGGCACGGCTTCACGCTGGATTGGTTCTACGGCTACGACAGCCGCGGCCGGCCGATCGGCCTGTTCCAGGACACCCGCTTGGCCCAAGCCATCTGGAATTCGGTGCTGATCGGCTTTGGGGTGATCGCCTTGTCGGTGCCGATCGGCCTCGCCGGTGCCTTGTTCATCGCCAGCTTCCGCGGCCGCAGCAAATCCTTGATCTACGGCATCATGATCTCGCCGATCCTCACCCCCGGCGTCATCCTCGGCATTTCCACGTTGATCTTCTGGCAGGACCGCTTCGGCGTCGGTGGCGGCCTCTTCTTGACCGTCATCGCCCAGACGACGTTCATCGCCGCCTATTGCATGTTGCTGTTCCTGGCGCGCTTGGAGCGCTTCGACTTCACCTTGCAGGAAGCCGCCCTCGATCTGGGCGCCAGCCACACCTACGTGGTCTGGCGCATTCTCTTGCCCTATATGTGGCCAGCGATCCTCTCGGCGGCGTTGATCGCGTTTCTGCAAAGCTTCGAGAACTACAACACCACGCTGTTCGTCATCGGCATCCAGGAAACGATGACGCTCAACATCGCCAATCGGGTGCGTCTCGGCCTGACGCCGGCGATCAACGCCATCGGCGTCATCCTGATCGCCTTCACCGTCGCGGGTGCGGTGCTCTACGAAGTGTTCCGCCGGCGGGAAGAGGCTGCTCGACGCGCCGCGGCGAAACGTCGGCAGGCGGCGATCGCCAAGGAGGCCGAAACGCTCCATCTGGCGCCGAGCTAGGGCGTTTCCCGAAATGCTTGACCATCCCTCACCCCCGCCCGCCGGGGTCCCCACGCTGC
>RECO01000181.1 GCA_007694015.1 Geminicoccaceae bacterium | reverse complement strand
GCCTCGCGCACGGGCGTGCGGGAGGTGGCAAAGCGCTCGGCGAGCCCGGCCTCGTCGAGGCGCACACCGGGCAGGAGCACGCCCTCGACGATATCGTCGGCGAGCTGCCGGCACATGGTTTCGACCAGGTTCGCCGGTTTCTCCGCAGCCGCGCCCGCGCGTGCGCGCATCACCCGTTTCCTTCTTCGGTCAGCGGACGCGTTCTCATACTACGGAAGGTGCCCGGTGGGGACAGGCGGCTGCGGACGCCTTCGCCCGGCCGCAACGTGCAGCGGCAACGCCGCTGCCCGGGGGTTTCAGGGGGCCAAAAGCCCCCTGATCCTGCGCTCTATCCTGTCTTCTATCCTTCGCTCCGATCCTTCGCGTCGCCTCACTCAATCCTGCGGCAACCGGCTCACATGCGCGGCGACGATGCGCCAGCCTTCCGGCATCCGGACCCAGGTCTGGCTTTGCCGGCCGAGGGTGCCTGTGCTGGTCATGCGGTATTCGCAGAACGCAATGGCCGTATCCGGGCCGAAGGCGGTGATCGCCACCCGTTCGAGCGTGCGCTGGATGTCGCCGGTGCGGGCTTTGCGAAACGCGCTGATGGCGTCGTGGCCATAGAGGGTTTCGGCGACACCGTAGCGGATGGTGCGCGGATCCCGCCAAAAGAGCCGATCCAGCGTGGCGACGTCGTTCGCCATCAAGGCTGCCTCGTAGCTGTCGAAGGCAGAGCGAACCTCCGCAATCACGCTCGCGTCGTCGATGATCATGCCAAGCCCTCCCGATTGTGGCAGCGATGTTGCTGAGGTTTTGGAGCAAATGCCAGACCAACAAGGAACAGGGGAACGACATGGCCGACGAGACCGCTTTTGACCCGGACGCGTGGATCGACGCGATGGCGCCGGTCGTGGGCTTGCCCATCGGCGACTTGGAGCGTCCGGGCGTGCGCACCTTTTTGGGCGTGGCCAAGGGCATGGCGGATCTCTTGGATGCGGTCGAGTTGCCCGACGACGAGCTGGCGTTGGCGCCGGTGTTCAGGCCGGAGGACGAGGCGTGAGTGCGCTCGCCCACGCGACGGCCGCTGCCTTTCGCGCGGGTGACCGCTCGGCCTGTGCGATCGTCGAGACGGCGCTGGCCGACATCGCGCGGCTGAACCCCACCGTCAACGCGTTCACCGACGTGACGGCGGCACGCGCCCTGGAGATGGCCGCAGCCCTCGACCGCGCCCGGCAGGCGGGCGCCAGCGTTGGCCCGCTCGCCGGTGTGCCGTTCGCGGTGAAGAACCTGTTCGACGTCCGGGGCCTGCCTACGCGCGCGGGCGCCAAGATCAACCGGGAGCGCGCCTCGGCGACGAGCGATGCCACGCTGGTGCAGCGGCTGGAACGGGCCGGTGCGATCCTGGTCGGTGCGCTGAACATGGGCGAGTACGCCTATGATTTCACCGGCGAGAACGCCCATGACGGCGCTTGCCGCAACCCGCACGACCCGACGCGGATGACCGGCGGCTCGTCGTCGGGCTCGGGCGCTGCGGTCGCTGCGGGCTGCGTGCCGCTCAGCCTCGGCTCCGACACCAACGGCTCGATTCGGGTGCCGGCGTCGCTCTGCGGCGTGTTCGGCTTGAAGCCGACCTATGGCCGGCTCAGCCGCGGCGGCAGCTTTCCGTTCTGCGACAGCCTCGATCATGTGGGCCCGCTCGCCCGTTCGGTCTTGGACCTGGCGCTCGCCTACGACGCGATGCAGGGCCGGGACGCCCGCGATCCTGCCTGCTGCCCGCCGGACGCGGTGCCTGTGGTGCCGCAGCTCGAAACGGCGGGCCAATCCTTGCGCGTCGGCGTGCTGGGTGGCTATTTCGCGCGCGGCGCCGAGCCCGCCGTGCTGGCTGCGGTGCAGCGCGCGGCGACGGCACTCGGCGCCGCGGGCGACGTGGTGGTCGACGGCGTCGAGGCTGGGCGTGCCGCCGCCTTCGTCATCACCAATGTCGAGGGCGCCAGGCTGCACCTGGACCGGCTGCGCCAGCGGAGCGCCGACTTCGACCCGGACACCCGCGACCGCTTTCTCGCCGGCGCCCTCTTGCCGGCTGGGTGGTACGTCCGCGCCCAAGCCGTGCGCCGCTGGTGGGCCGCGCGGCTCCAGGCCGCCTTCGCGGGCTTCGACCTCCTGATCGCGCCGACCACGCCGGTCACTGCCCCCAAGATCGGCCAAAAGACACTTCAGCTCGACGGCCGCGAGGTGCCGTTGCGCCCGAATCTGGGCCTCTACACCCAGCCCTTTTCGTGCGTGGGCCTGCCGGTCGTGGCGGTGCCGATCGCCAGGGCTGCAGGTCTGCCGGTCGGCGTGCAACTGATCGCCAAACCCTGGCAGGAAGCCAGGGCCCTGGCAGCAGCCTGGCAACTCGAACGCGAGGGCGTCGCCGCCGCTCCCCTACCGTCGCAGCTTTAGGTCAAGGCTAGGGGGCTTTTGGCCTCCTAGGACCCCCGGAAACTGGCGAAAACGGTCTCGGGTCGTGCTTGCACGGCCCGAGAGCGTTTTCGCTGGGGGTTTCCAAGGGGGCCAAAAGCCCCCTTGGCCTAATAGCGGCCGTACTCCGCCCCGGGTGTCAGGCCGATTTCGATCAGGCGGGCGACGGCTTGGCCGTAGCTGAGGTCGTGGTCGAAGGTGCCGTTCTGCAGGAAGGTGATGACTTGGGCGATGACCAGGGGGTTGTTCATCATGAAGGTGTGGCTGACCGGGAGGACGACATGATCGGCCATCCCCTCCAATTTGGTGCTCTCGACCGAGACCTTGCCATCGTCGGGGCCTTCGATCAGGGCCGAGAAGAACGGGTTGAGGGAGACGTCGCCGGCGATGATGCCGAGTTCGAAGGTCGGTAGGGGCAGGGCGTTGGGTGTGGAATCGGGCAGGGTGGTCAGCTCGCCGCCGGCAGGGCCGTTGACCCACTGAAAGGGTTCGAACGCGCCGAACACGTCGACCAGTTCGGAGCCTTGGTTGGGCGGCGCCAGCATGACCACGCGGCCGACCTCGGTTTCGGGGTGTTCGGCCAGCCAGGCGCGCAGCAGAATGCCGCCCATGGAATGGGTGACGAAATGGGCGGGGCGGTCGCCGCAGCGTGCTGCCGCGTTGCCGACATTCGCGATCAGCGCCTCGATCGGGGCCTCGGTCGAGGGATAGCCGTCGTTGATCACTTCGTAGCCATCGAGGGTGAGCATCTGCTCGATGGCCATGAGCGACACTTCGGTGCGGGCGAGACCGTGCAGCAGCACCACGCAATCGCCAAAGGCGGGCGGCGGGAGGAGACCGAGGGTGATCGCAAACGCACGCAGCATGCGGGGCTCCCGTGGACGAGGCGCCAACGCCCGGTCGCGTTGCCAGCCTTCATGTAGCAAGGCAAAGGCGGCGTTCAAACGGCCGTTGGTGGGCTGCGGCGACGAAGCCGCGCGGTTTCGCGGCCGCCGCGGCCGAAAAAGCGGCTAGACTTCGAGGCCACGCTCCAGGAGAACGCGCGCCATGGTCGGCCCCCGCCACAATGCCCGCACGATACGCAGCCCGCATGGACCCGAGCTGAACGCCAAGAGCTGGCAGACCGAAGCACCCTTGCGGATGCTGATGAACAACCTCGACCCGGACGTGGCGGAGAACCCGAACGAACTGGTGGTCTATGGCGGCATCGGCCGGGCGGCGCGGACCTGGGCCGACTTCGACCGCATCGTGGCGACCTTGAAGGGCCTGGAGGACGACGAAACGCTGCTCGTGCAGTCGGGCAAGCCGGTGGGCGTGTTCAAGACCCACGCGGACGCGCCGCGGGTGCTGATCGCCAACTCCAACCTCGTGCCGGAGTGGGCGACTTGGCAGCATTTCCACGAACTCGATCGCGCCGGCTTGATGATGTACGGCCAGATGACGGCGGGCTCTTGGATCTACATCGGCACGCAGGGCATCGTGCAGGGGACCTATGAGACCTTCGTCGAGGCCGGACGCCAGCACTATGGCGGCGATCTGCGCGGCCGCTGGAT
>RECO01000034.1 GCA_007694015.1 Geminicoccaceae bacterium | reverse complement strand
GGGGGTGAGGGATGGTCAAGCATTTCGGGAAACGCTCTAGTTTCCACTGTCACGTTGAATTCCACAAAAAGCGTTAACCGTTCGCGCGGGGCTGCCGCTATGCGCTGTTGACGTCACGAGACGAGGGGGACGCCATGGCGCGGATCGCCGCGGCCAGCAACGACGTCGTGCGTGGCCGCGATAACGGGCCCGATGCGCCGGAGCCCGTCCGCCCGCTTCCCGGGGCAACGGCAGGGCGGCGGGAGGCACTGAGATGGCACACCCGTTGGCGCAGCCGCGCCATCGCGTTGGTGACACACAGCGCTGGCGCTGGCGTCCGCCCACCAAGCTCGGCGGCCGGTGTCGGCAGCAGCGTCGGCGTCACGGTGACGGCGACGCGCACGTGCTGGATCTGACCACGCGCGCGGGCATCGCCGTGATCGAGAAGGTCACCAAGGCGAGCATCGGCAACCGTGCCGAGGTCACGGCGCTGGGCTGCGGCACCGTCGAGGCGCGGACCGGTGGCTACGACGTGACGTTCGAAGCCGTGGACGAGCCCGATCTGTCCATCCTCGACCTCACCGGCGAGCGGCCCAACCGGAGCGATCTCGACCCGAGCCGCCCGCCCTTGGGCAACGATGCCGAGCCCTTCACCAACCTCGATCAGGACGAGGAAACCGGCGACACCATCGACGCCGACCCGGCTCAGCCGCGGCGACGGGCTGGACTGGGCCGAGGACGGCTTTCAGGTCGGCCACCGCGTTCAGGTCGGGGACGAGGAACGGGTGGTCGGCGGTGCCGGGCTCGACGTCCTGATCGGCAACACCGGTGGCGACCGGCTGATCGACTGGGTCGGCGAGTTCAACCCCTACATCGCGCCCTTCGCGCCCTTCGGTATCGCCACCGTGAGCCGGCAGGTGCCGCCGCGGTTGTTCGAGTTCCTCTACGCGCCGGCCGAGAGCCACGGTGCCGACCCGACCCGGGTGTCGGAAACCGGCGGCGATCCGGCCCGGCGCGGCGAGCCCGTCGGCGGGATCGGCCTCGTCAACCAGAAGGACCGTGGGCTGTGGCAGGAGCAGACGGGTGCGCCGCGCGCCCCGCAGCCGGGCAACATCCCGGGCGGGCGGCGCGACGTACGCCGGAGTGCCGACTGCAACGACGGCTCCAAGACCCGCTGCGACAACGTCCGGGTGCAGATGCTGCCGCCGGAGATGACCCTCGACGTGACGCTGCCGTTCGACCCGGGAACGCCGCACCCGCTCGTGGATGGGGACGCCGTGACCGGCAGTTGGAGCCTGGACGCCGGGCGCTACGTCGGCAGTGGCGGTGTCAGCCTGTTGAGCCTCGGGGCACCGATCGTGTCCGCTTCCTAGGTCGAGCTGGTGGCAAGGCTCGCCACCACGGGTCGAGGGGCGGTGGTGTTCGAAGCCTGTGGGCCGAACGACTACAAGTTCGTGGCCCTCGACGTGACGGCCAACAAGGTGCTGATCGGCCATGTCGAGCCGCGTCGCGGCTTGATCGTCGACGCCAGTTTCGACCGCGCGCTCACCGCCGGCACCGACTACACCATGACGCTGACCTTGACCGGGGCGGCCGTGTCGTTGCAGCTCAACGGTAACTTGGTCGGCAGTTTCGGCGTCAACGCCTTGGTGGTCGACGGTGCCGTCGGCATGGCCGCCCTGCAGGGCACCACGTCGTTCGACAGCTTGCGGGTGCGCACCAACGATCCGGCCTTCCTTGACGCCCCAGGCACTGACGGCGGCCTTGGTGGCTGCGGAGCCCGTGACGGTGCCGGCCTTGGCGGTCGACGAGGCGGAGGCGATTTTTGCTGCCCCGCGCACCCTCTGGGCGGAGAGCGGGCGGGTGAGCGCCGACCAGCTGTTCCGGCTGGAGGCGGTGACCTTCGCCATCACCGAGTTCGAGGGGCTCACGCTTGGCCGCACCGAGGGCATGGTCGTCTACCTCGATGCGACGGCGGCGGGGCCATGGCTGGTTCGTCGATCCGACGCCCTTGTCGAGCGAAGAGTTCGCGCTCGATGCCCATGGCCGCCTGATGGCGATCCAGGGCTCGGCGGCTTACGTGCGGATGGATTTGTTGAGCGTGGTGCTGCACGAGCCTGGCCACGTCATGGGCCTGGAGCACGAGGACGCGACGCATCACGGCGACGTGATGAGCCACGTGCTCGACGTCGGCCAACGGCGCTCGGTCCAGGGCTTCACCGACATCGTGGTGGCCGAGCCGGCACCGCCGCCCAGCAGCGGCAACGGCCGGGGCAACGGCAACGGCCAGGGAGGCAGGACCCAGGCCTTCGACGACGCTTCGGGCACCCTGGTCGACTGGACGAGGCTCACCTTCTGGCGCTGGACGCGCTGACCCAGGACGAGCTGCTGCGCCTGTTGGGCCAGCTCCAAGCCGCCGACGTGCTGTTGGGGGACGTGCCGCCCGACATCGAGGAACTGGCCGAGCGCGGTGCCAAGCAGCGCCGCAAAAAGCTCCTCATGAGCATGATGAACCCCTTGGCGCTGCGCTTTCCGCTGCTCGACCCGGAAGCGTTCCTTGTCGCCACCGCGCCGATCGGCCGCTACGTCGGTCGCGGCGATGCCATCGCCCAGGTCCTGCCCAGAGCCGCACCCGTCGTGCGCGTCGTGGTGCCCGAAGCCGACGCCGACCTGGTCCTTGCCGCCACCCGATCGCTGGCCCTCCGCCGCACGTGCGACCCGGCCCAGGTCCACATCGTCCAGATCGCCCGCATCGCCCCCGGCTCCACCGCGTTGTCCGCCAGGCGTTCCTCCGGCATGTCGATGTATAGAGGCCAAGCGGCAGGGGGCAGGCAGGCGAGGGGGGACTTGATGGTCCCCCCTCGAACCCCCCCCCGGCGACGGCTTTGCCGTCGCCACTTGGTTACGACCCGACGGCTTTGCCCTCGCCACTTCGAGCCCGGGCTGCGGTAGCGCCCCAACGAGAGACAGGAATCATGCAGCAGCTTTTCTACCAAACCGCAGTGCCCGTCAGTGCGCAGCGCCACAAGGACTGGTCGATCAAGACCGGCGACAGCTACGCCTTCGCCGCGAAGGTCAACTCGGTGCCCTTGACTGCCATCGAGTTCGGCCAGGCGGCGGGCGAATACCCGATCGTCTTCGCCGGCACGCCCGAGGCGGTGTTCCCTGCGGTGATCCTGGGCGTGCAGCAGGACGAGAACCTGTTCGTCGACACGGACGGCCGCTGGCTCGGCCGCTACGTCCCCGCCTTCGTCCGCCGCTACCCCTTCGTGTTCTCCGAAGACGCCGAGGGCAAGACCTTCACCCTGCACCTCGACGAGCGCTTCGAGGGCTGCAACCAGGAGGGTCGCGGCGAGCGGCTGTTCGACGCCGACGGCGAGCAGACCCAGTACCTCAAGGGTGTGCTCGGCTTCCTCCAGGACTACCAGGCCCGCTTTCGCCGCACCCAGGCCTATTGCAAGCGCCTGGTCGACCTAAAGCTCCTGCAGCCGGTCCAGGCCCAATTCACCCTCAACACCGGCGAGCAGCGCATGCTCGGCGGCTTCATGACCGTCGACCGCGAGAAGCTGAAGGCGATCGCGGCCGAGGACGCCGCCGACATGCTGCAGAAGGACGAGCTGGAGTGCACCTTCCTGCACCTCGCCTCGCTGCGCCACTTCCAGAACATGCTCGAACGCTTCGCCCCCAAACAACCCACCCTCGGCGCCGAAGCCCCCGCTGAGCCGGCCGCAACCGGCACGGTCGGTAACGGCTCGACCCATTGACCGGAGCGGATCGGTCGGCGGAGGCAAGGGCAAGGGGGGACTTGATGGTCCCCCCTTGGACCCCCCGAGGCGACGGCGCTGCCGTCGCCACTTGGTTGGAAAGCGACGACACGGCCGCTGCCCAGCTCGAACGTGGCACCGGCAACGCCGGTGCCTGGGGGGCGCGGGGGGCCAAAAGCCCCCCCTGCCCTTCCTTCTTACTTCCTTACTTCTATTACCAGCCAAGCCCCCGCGCGCGCGCGGGGCCCCGC
>RECO01000257.1 GCA_007694015.1 Geminicoccaceae bacterium | reverse complement strand
CAGCCGCGGATCGGCGAACGTGCCGAGCCCGATGCGGGTGATCAAGCCCGGCCGGCCGGCGCCGATCTCGCGCAGCAGCGTCGCCAGCACGCCGGCGGGAAAGGCATAGGCGGCGATCGCGTCCTCGCGCGCAAGGCGTTGCATCGAAGGCGACCAGCTCCAATGCCCGCCGATGACCCGGCGGACCAGGCCCGCATGGGCGAAGCGGCCGAGCCCCGAGCCCTGGCCGTCGCCCAGGCCCAGCGCATGCACCAGGGTGAGGCCCTGCGGATGGCCGGTTGCGAGGAACCGCTGCTCGATGGCGCGGAAGATCGCATCCGCCTCCAGGAAGATGCCCGATCCAGAGAGCGCCACGGTGGCGCCATCCGGGATGCGCGCCGCCATCGCCGTGGCCGACAGGGTCGGGACGGCCCCCGTCATCCTTGGGTTGCCATGGTCGCGTTGCTCCAGCTCGTCGCCGAGCCGCTTGACGGTCTTGGCGTTACGCCACTAATTCACCGAATAGTTACTAAGAAGCGTGCTGTCGAGAGCCGCCACGAGCGTGCCCGGACGGCAGGTTGCTCGGAGAGGCTCGATGCTGCCCTGGCCACGCCACGATCCCGAGACCTACGCCGAGATCGGGCGGACCGCGCGCCGGTTCGCGGACGAGGCGATCCGCCCCTTGGCGGCGGAGCTGGATCGAGACGGCCGGTTTCCGAGCGAGCTGTATCGGCAGATGGGCGAACTCGGGCTCTTCGGGGTCGCCGTCCCCGAGGCGCATGGCGGCGCCGGCCTGGACGTTTTGGCCTATGCCTTGGTGATGGAGGAATTGGCGCGCGGCTATGCTTCGGTCGCCGATCAATGCGGTCTGGTCGAACTGATCGCCACCCTGCTCAGCCGCTACGGCACGGACGCCCAGAGACGGCGTTGGCTGCGGGCGGTGCTGCGCCACGACGTGCGCGTGGCCTATTGCATCACCGAAGCGGAGGCGGGCTCCGACGTGGCCGGCATCAAGACCCGGGCCGAAGGCGACGGCGCCGGCTGGGTCCTGAACGGCAGCAAGCTCTGGATCCACAACGCCCCGATCGCCGAGGTGGGGTTCGTGCTCGCGCGCACCGACCCAGCGGCCGGCCATCGCGGCATGTCGATCTTCATCGTCGACCTCACGGGTCCAGGTGTGGCGCGCGGGCCGAAGGAGCCGAAGATGGGCCAGCGGGCGAGCCCCGTCGGCGCCCTCGATTTCACCGACGTCCGCTTGCCGGCCGACGCGCTGCTCGGCGAGCTGGGTCGCGGCTTCCACGTCATGATGAGCGTGCTGGAAAAAGGCCGGGTCGGCATCGCGGCGCTGGCCACGGGCATCGCGCAGGCAGGGCTGGAAGCCGCCCTGGAGCACGCCCGCGCGCGCCGGCAATTCGGCCGCCCGATCCTCGACAATCAGGGCCTGCAGTGGAAGCTCGCCGACATGGCGACCGACATCGCAGCATCGCGCGCCCTGGTGCACCGCGCGGCCCTGCTGCTCGATCACGGCCTGCCGGCCAATGCGGCGTGCTCGATGGCGAAGCTGAAGGCCGCCGACATGGCGGTCGCGCAGACCGCGGAGGCGGTGCAGGTGTTCGGCGGGCTCGGCTACATCCAGGGCATCGAGGTGGAGCGGCTCTACCGCGACGCCAAGATCACGCAGATCTACGAGGGAACCCAGGAAATTCAGCGCAACATCATCGCCCGCGAGCTGATCCGCGAAGGGGCGGCAACATGAACGGCGTCGCGTTGGTGACGGGCGGGCGCCGCGGCATCGGCCGGGCGATCGCCCTCGCTTTGGCCCGTGAGGGCTTCGCCGTTGCCGTCAACGCCGAGGTCGATGCGCCCGATCTGCACGCCACCGTCGACGATGTCCAGGCCCTCGGCGTGCCGGCCATGCCCGTGGTCCTGGACGTTGCCGACGTTGCCGGCCACGAGGCAGTCCTGGCTTTGATCGAAGCCGAACTCGGCCCGCTCACGACGCTGATCAACAACGCGGGCGTCGGCGCCTTGCACCGGGGCGATCCGCTCGACGTGTCGCCCGAGAGCTTCGATCGCTGCCTGGCGATCAATGCGCGGGCACCCTTTTTTCTCGGCCAAGCCTTCGCCAAGCGGCTGCTCGCACGGGCGCGTGCGCCCGAACAGCACCACTGCATCGTGACCATCACCTCGGCCAACGCCGTGGCCGTGGCGCTCAATCGGGCCGAATACGCCATCTCCAAGGCGGCCGCCTCGATGGCCACCCGCAGCCTCGCCGCCCGGCTCGGCGCCGAGGGCATCAACGTCTACGAGGTCCAACCCGGCGTCATCGCCACGGACATGACGGCACCGGCCCTGGCTGCCTATGCGGCGCGCATCGAGCAGGGGTTCACGCTGACCCGCCGCGTGGGTCAGCCCGAGGACGTGGCCGAGGTCGTAGCCCTCCTGGCCACGGGCCGGCTCGCCTACTGCACGGGCCAAGCCATCCCGGTCGATGGCGGTCTGTCGGTCGCGCGTTTTTGAGGTTCGAAGAGAGGCCCCATGACGACCACCATCGCCCTGCCGGACACGAGCGGCCGTGCGCAGCCCTACACCCTCATCGGCACGCCGCTCGCAGCCCCATCGGGCCGCCCCGCCACCAGCCGCGTGGCGTTGGCCGCCGCCCATGTCGTCGCCGACCCGTTCAGCCCGCGTGAGCCGAGCGAAGCGCCGGCCATCGACTGGCGGGCGACGCTGGCCTTTCGCCGGCATCTGTTGGATTTGGGGCTCGGCATCGCCGAGGCGATGGACACGGCCCAGCGCGGCATGGGGCTGGACTGGCCGAGCGCCTTCGAGCTGATCCGCCGCTCGCTCGAGGCAGCCACGCCCGAGGAACGCGCTCGCATCGCATCCGGCGTCGGCACGGACCAGCTGGACCCGAACGAGGTGCAAAGCCTCGACGACGTGGTCGGCGCCTATCTCGACCAGCTCGATGCGGTGCAGGGCCTGGGCGGCCGGGCGATCCTGATGGCGAGCCGTGCTCTGGCGCGCATCGCCCGCGGGTCCGAGGACTACGCCCTGGTCTACGAGCGCGTGCTCGCCAGCGCCGACCAGCCCGTCATCCTGCATTGGTTGGGCGACATGTTCGATCCGGCCCTGAAAGGCTATTGGGGCAGCGAGGCCCTCGGCCCGGCAATGGAGACCGCGCTCCAGATCATCGCCGCCAACGCCGCCAAGATCGACGGCATCAAACTCTCCCTGCTCGACGAGGCCTGGGAGATCGAAATGCGCCGCCGGCTGCCGGTGGGTGTGAAGATGTACACGGGCGATGACTTCAACTACCCGCGCCTGATCCGCGGCGACGACCAGGGGTTCAGCCACGCCCTGCTCGGCATTTTCGACCCCATTGCCGCGGCGGCCGCGCTGGCCCTCGAAGCCTTGGACCGGGGCGATGGCGAGCGGTTCGAAGCACTCTTGACGCCGACCGTGCCCTTGTCGCGCCATGTCTTCAGCACCCCGACCCGGCACTACAAGACGGGCGTCGTCTTCCTCGCCTGGCTCAACGGCCACCAGGACCACTTCGTGATGGTGGGAGGTGCTCAGGCGATGCGGCCCTTGCCCTATTTCACCGAGCTGTTTCGCCTCGCCGACCAAGCGGGGCTTTTGCGCGATCCCGACCTCGCCGTGCAGCGCATGCGCCGGCTCCTCGCCCTTTACGGCGCCGACGCTTGAGCGCCCAAGCCGATCTCCGCGGGCGGCTCGACCGCTGTTCGATCAACACGGCGACCCTCGGCTACCAGCGCCCGCTCGGCTGCACCATCGACGCCATCGCCCGCGCCGGATTCGGCTGGCTGGCGCCGTGGCGGCGCGAGTTGGAAGGCCTCCAGCCGAGTGCGGTGGCCCGCCAGATCAAGGACGCCGGCCTCCAGGTCTCGGGCTATTGCCGCTCGACCTATTTTCCGGCCTTGGACCGAGCGGCCTTCGAGGCGGCGGTCGCGGACAACTGCCAGGCCGTCGAGGTCGCGGCCGAACTCGGTGC
>RECO01000035.1 GCA_007694015.1 Geminicoccaceae bacterium | reverse complement strand
ACCGTCAAGATGGGGGCGACGTTGGGCAGGACGTGCTTGCGGGTGATGGCGAGCCGGCTGTGGCCCACCGCCTGGGCGGCGCGGACGTAGTCGCGGGCCCAGATCTGGTTGGCGGTCGCCCGCACCACGCGCGCGACCGTCGGCACGACGATGAAGGCGATCGCCAGGACGGCGTTGGCGAAGGAGGGGCCGAAGGCCGCCGCCAGCATGATGGCGAAGAGCAGGGCCGGAAAGGCGAAGCCGACATCGGCGAGCCGCATCACCGCTTCCTCGGTCCAGCCGCCGCGCGCACTGGCGAGGAGGCCGAGTGCGGTGCCGAGGAGCCCGCCAAGGCCGACCGAAAGGAAGGCCACCTGCATCGAGGTCTGCGCGCCCACCATCAGCAGGGAAGCGATGTCGCGGCCCAAGGCGTCGGTGCCGAGCCAGTGCGCGGCCGAAGGCGGCGCGTGGCGGTTGGCGATGTGGATCGCGGTCGGATCGTGCGGGGTCCAAACCACAGCCAATGCGGCGACCAGGAGGATCGTGCCGACCAGCAGAGCCCCCAGCCAGAAGCTGACGCCGAGCCGCTTCATCGCAGCCGCTCGGTCAGGCGCGGGTCGATCCAGGCATAGGCGACGTCCACCAAAAAGTTCACGGCGACGGTGGCGGCGGCGAACAGCAGCACCAGCCCCTGCACGGTGTAGAGGTCGCGGTTGGCAATCGCCTGAAAGATCAGCCGCCCGAGCCCCGGCAGGAAGAACACGTTCTCGATGACGATGGTGCCGGTGACGAGGCTCGCGAACTGCATGCCGACGATGGTCACGATGGGGATCAGCGCGTTGGGCAAAACGTGGCGGCGCAGGACCGCCCCTTGGCCCAGCCCCTTGGCCCTCGCCGTCTGCACGAAATCCTGCCGCATGACTTCCAGCACCGCCGAGCGGGTGACGCGGGTGAGCACCGCCGCCTGCACCAGCGTGAGCGCCGTCACCGGCAGCACCAGGGAGCGGAGGGCAGCCCAAGGATCGCTCCAGCCGGGAAAGCCGCCGGCGGGCAACAGGCCGAGGTTCACCGCGAACAAGACGACCAGCAGCATGGCGAGCCAAAAGGCCGGCACGGCAATGCCGAGCTGGCTCAGCATCATCACCGCCCAATCGCCGGGCCGGCCATGCCGGCTGGCGGCAAACACGCCGAGGGTGAGGGCGGTCAGCGTGGTCAAGAGCATCGCCCCGAGCGCCAGCGGCACCGTCACCGGCAGCCGCTCGACGACCAGCTCGCTCACCGGCACCCGCCAGGACATGCTCATGCCGAGATCGAAGCGCACCACGCCCGCCATCCAGTCGAGGTAGCGGACCAACGCCGGACGGTCCAAACCGAGCTCGGCCCGAAGCGCAGCGCGCGCCTCCGGGGTCGCGTCGAGCCCGAGAATGACCAGGGCCGGATCGCCCGGCAGCACCGTCATCACCACGAAGACGACGCCCGTGACGACCAACAGGGTGAGCAGGAACGTGGCGCCACGGCGGGCGAGGAACACCCCCATCAGTGGCGCCACCTCACTCCCAGGCCAGCTCGCCGAGGGGCGCGAAGATCACCGGCGAGGAGACGCGATAACCGGTAAGCCCCTGGCGGTAGACGCCGAGTTGCGGCAGCTGGAAGAGAAAACCGTGCACCGCCTCTGCGGCGACGAAGCGCTGCGCTCGTTGCAACAGCCGATCCATCTCGGCCGGATCGGTGGCCTCCCGCACCCGTTCCCATAAGGCATCGAACGCCGGGTCGTGAAAGGCCCAATAATATTCCGGGCCGCGGGCGAAATTGCCGAGGTCGTTCGGCGAGGTGTGGGCGATGATGGTCATGTCGTAGTTGCGGTTACCGAAGATTTCGCTGATCCAATAGCCCCATTCCACCGTTTCCAGCGCCACCCTGATGCCCACCTCGGCGAGCTGCGCCTGGACGATCTCGGCGGACCGCCGGGCATAGGGAAAGGTCGGCACGCGCAGGGAGAGGCGCAACTCCTCCACCCCGGCCTCGGCCAACAGCGCCCGGGCGCGGGCCGGGTCGTGCGGATAGAGGCCCGTGAGGTCGACATAGGCCCGGTGGTGCGGCGGAAAAAACGAGCCGATCGGCTCGCCATAGCCGTAATAGGCGCCGTCGATGATGGCTTGGCGATCCAGCGCATGGCTGATCGCGCGGCGCACGCGAAGGTCGTCCAACGGCGGCCGGCCGTGGTTGAAGGCGAGGATCACCTCGCCTTCGGTCGTGCCGACCACGACGTCGAAGCGCGGATCGCGCTCCAGCCTCGCCAGCGCCTCCGGTGCGGGCATGCCCGGAAAGGCGTCGATCTCGCCGGCGAGGAGGGCGGCCACCGCCGCGGTCGGATCGGCGATGAAGCGGAAGGTCACCCGCTCGATCGCCACGTCGCCCGCGTCGCGGTGGCCCTCGAAGCGCTCGAGCGTGAGCCGGTCGCCGCGGCTCCAGGCAACGAACCGGTAGGGGCCGGTGCCGACCGGCCGGGTGGCGTTGGTCGCCACCGTCTCTGGCGAAAAGATCGAGGCCTGCGCCTGCGCCATGTTGAACAGGAAAAACGCATCCGGCCGTGACAGCGTGATCTGGACGGTCAGCGGATCGAGGGCCTCGACCTTCTCGACGAAGGCGAAGGACTGGCGCTGCGGGTTGGCGCCGCTCGTGTCCATCGCGCGTTCGAAGGAAAAGACGACGTTGCTCGCATCGAACGGCGCGCCGTCGTGGAACACCACGTCGTCGTGCAGGTGAAAGACGTAGCGAAGGCCGTCGTCCGACACCTCGAAGCGATGCGCCAGCGCCGGCACGATGCTGCCGTCCTCGGCCACCGACACCAGCTTTTCGAACACGTTGTGCGCGGTGATGACGGCGATGGCCGCGGTGGCGTCGAGGG
Organism: Geminicoccaceae bacterium; assembly: GCA_007694015.1. Classification (GTDB taxonomy): domain Bacteria; phylum Pseudomonadota; class Alphaproteobacteria; order Geminicoccales; family Geminicoccaceae; genus RECO01. Next base: position 1,118 of record RECO01000035.1, on the reverse strand, counting down.
TCGGGTCGAGCACCGGCGGCTCCTGCTGGATGCCGATGGTGAGCGTGGTGCGCGCCTCCGCCGCCCCGAGCCCGAGCCCAAGGGAAAGTGCTGCCACCAACAGGATGTTCCAGCGCATGTTCGTCCTCCGTTACCGCCGACCCCAGCGTAGAGACGAGCCGTGACACCACCGCGTCATCCGCACGCTGTCACGCCAGAGCGTTGTTCGAAACGCTCGACCATGCCGCACCCCCCGCGTGCATCCGCCTCTGGACGAATGGCGGAAGTGCCGACAGGCTGGCCGCCGCCCGCCTTCGCCCGGTCCGAGCGCGGCAGCCCGCGGGCAACGCCCGGCTTGCCATGGTTTCACTTATGGCCCACTGCCCAATGCCGTGGTCTCGGTGTAGGCGGAGCCAGGGATCCACTGGGAGAAAGCCGATGCTCGGTCGCTTGAACCACGTCGCCATCGCCGTGCCGGACCTCGACGCCGCCGTCGCCCTCTACCGCGACACCATGGGTGCCAAGGTCTCGCCGCCGCAGGACGAGCCCGACCACGGCGTGACGGTGGTGTTCATCGAACTGCCCAACACCAAGGTCGAACTGCTCTACCCGCTCGGCGAGAACTCGCCGATCCAGAGCTTTTTGGAAAAGAACCCGGCGGGCGGCATTCATCACATGTGCTACGAGGTCGAGGACATCATCGCGGCACGGGACCGCCTCAAGGCCGGCGGTGCGCGCGTGCTCGGCGACGGCAATCCGAAAATCGGCGCCCACAAGAAGCCCGTCCTGTTCCTGCACCCGAAGGACTTTCAGGGCACGCTGGTCGAACTCGAGCAAGCATGAACTGGCTGAACGGCGCCGTCGTTTTCGTCATCGCCTGGTGGGTGATCCTCTTCATGACGCTGCCGTTCGGCGCGCACCCGCCGGCCCAGCCCGGCAAGGGCCACGCGGCCAGTGCGCCCGCGAACCCGCGGCTCGGGCTCAAAGTGCTGGTCACGACGGTGCTCGCCGCCGCCGTGACCGCGCTGGTCCTCTACGTCATCGACCAGGGCTGGATCAGCTTTCGCCCCGGCACGGCCCCCTTCTAGAGCGTTTCCCGAAATGCTTGACCATCCCTCACCCCCGCCCGACCACCCACG
>RECO01000036.1 GCA_007694015.1 Geminicoccaceae bacterium | reverse complement strand
CCTGGAGGTCCATGTCGACCCGCAAAGCGGGCGGTATGCGCAGGTGAAGACCGTGGCGCGGACGGGCTGATTGCGGCCACGCTCCGCTCGAGAAGGGCCGCCGAGCGCACTTGCGCGAAGTACGGTGGGAGAGAGCGGCGCTAACCGTGGGCGCTGGTAGCGGCCGTCGAGCCGAGCCCCGAACCACGAGGAGCGCCCGATGATCGTGAAGGAGTTCGAACGGAAGCCCGCGACCTGCCGGACCACGGCCGCCGGACAGGCCGCGGAGAGCACCATGGCCCACTATCTGCGCCGGGCGTTCGGCGACGAGCCAAGCGTGGCGGTGTTCAACGATCTCCGCTTGGAGCACGGTGAGGAAATCGCGCAAATCGACCACCTCGTCCTGTTCCGGGAGGGCTTCGTTCTGATCGAGAGCAAGAGCGTGAGCACCAAGGTGAAGGTGAACGCGCGCGAGGAGTGGATGCGCTTGGTCGACAATTTCTGGCGGGGCATGGCCTGCCCGGTGCGCCAGGTCCGGCGGCAACGAAAACTCTTCAGACAAATCCTGGAGGAGAACTCCGACGAACTGCTCGGCCGGGTGCTGGGCATGAAGCGCGGCTGGGGCGGCTATTGCTGGCGTGAAATCGTGGCGATCTCCGATCGCGGGGTGATCACGCGGCCCGATGGGCTGTTCGAAGACGTCGTCGTCAAGGCCGACCAAGTCGTCGAGCGTGTCCAAGAAACAATGCGTGAGGCAGGCAGGCGGAGCGGCACCGTCGCCGTCGTCACGCAAAGCGACTTCTTCCTTCGGCTCAGCGACGCGCAGATGGAGCGCCTGGTCGCGTTTTTGTTGGCACGGCACCGGCCCGCAACGGAACCGATGGCCGAGGCACGGGATGAGGGGGCGTCGAGCGCGGGAGCCGAACCGGCCGAGGCCGTGGACGTGCCAGCAACGGCGTTGGAGGCTGCCGATGTCCACGTGCGGCAAGCCGACCCGCCGGCTGCGGTGAGTTGTCGGCATTGTGCAGGCACGAGGCTGCGCGTCGAATACGGCCGCTACGGCTATTACTTCAAGTGCGAGGACTGCAACGGCAACACCGCACCGTCGCTGCGTTGTGGCAAAGCAGGCTGTTCCCGTCGGCTGCGACGGATCGATGGCCAACCGGTGGCGACGTGCGATGCGTGCCACGGCCGCTGGCCCTTCCCGTGGCGGGATACCACGGCGCCGAACGCATGAACGAGCCGTGGATCGGTGCCGGGAGGCCGCCTTCCGCAAAGGATCTACGCAGGCGAGGCACCTAGGCTTCGGGCATGAGCATCCGAAGGAGGGAAGCCATGCCCGTCTCGAGCCTGAACACCCTGCGCCGGGTCGGCAGTGCCGTCGGCCGCGGGATCACCGGCCTGTTCGACCTGATCCGAGCGTTGTTCATGCTGGCGGTGATCCTCGCACTCGGCACCTTGATGTTGCAGAACTGGCGCAGCTGGCAGCTGCCCGACACGTTCTTCATCCACATGGACCTGCGCCAACCGCTGATCGAGAGCGGCCGCGCCGCCGGCGTGTTCGACTTCATGGTGCCGGCACGGACCTTGGCGATCGAGGACGTGGTCGCCGCACTCCACGACGCGGCCGCCGATCCACGCGTCGCAGGGCTGGCGGTGATGGTCGGCGATCGCGCGCCATCGTTGGCGCTGATGCAGGAGTTGGAAGGGGCGTTGGCGGAGTTGCGGGCGGCGGGCAAGCGCGTCGTCGCCTGGGCCGACAGCTTCGGTGAGATGTCGCCCGGCACCCAGGCCTATGCCGCCGCGGTTCCCTTCGGCGAGGTCTGGCTGCAGCCGACGGGTATGGTCGCCGCGACCGGCTTGATCACAGAGGAACTGTTCTTCGGCGGCTTGCTGGCCCGGCACGGCATCAGCGTCGACATAGGTTTGCGGGGCGACTTCAAGACGGCGATGAACCCCTTGTTGGAGCAAGGCTTTACCAGCGCGCACCGGAGCGCCACCGAAAGTGTGCTCCAAGACCTCGACGACCAGATCGGGGAGTTGGTGGAGCGGCACCGGGCCATTCCGCGTGAAGAGTTCCGCACCATGGTCCAGCGCGCACCGCTGCTCGACCGCGAAGCGCTCGAAGCGGGACTGGTCGACCGGCTAGGGTATCTCGACGAGTTCCACGCCCTCGCCGGTGAAGGCCGGATGGTCGCCCTCGCGCACTACACGCAGACGCGCCGTCGGGCGCGGGTCCGCGAAGCCCGCGACAGCGAGGCACCCCTCATCGGCTACGTGCGGATCAGCGGCCCGATCGGTCGCGGCCCGCAGCAGGGCTTCGATCTCGCCAGCCGCTCGTCACGGGTGCCGGCGGAACGGATCGCCGCGGCCATCGTCCGTGCGGTCGAAGCGGATCGGGTCGATGCCCTGGTGGTGCGGGTCGCCAGCCCCGGCGGTTCCCCGGTGGCCTCCGAGACCATCCGCCGGGCGCTGGAGGTTGCCCGCGAGGCCGGCATCCCCGTGGTGGTGAGCATGGGCACCGTGGCCGCCTCCGGCGGCTATTGGCTGGCCATGGACGCCGACCGGATCTACGCCCTGCCGGCCACCATTACCGGATCGATCGGCGTGCTCGGCGGCCGGCTGGCCATCGACGAGGCCCTGGAGCGCTTGGGCGTTCATGCGGAAGCGGTGAAGACCGCGCCGGATGCCGGCATGTGGTCGCTCTACCAACCGCTCGGCCCGAGTGCCGTCGCCAAGCGCGACCGCATCCTGGACGATCTCTATGCGCGCTTCGTCGACGGCGTGGCGCGCGGGCGCGGTCTCGACCGGGCCCAGGCGGAAGAAGCTGCCCAAGGGCGCATCTGGACCGGGCGGCAAGCCTTGGATCTCGGCCTGGTCGATGCGCTCGGCGGTCATCGTGAAGCGATGACAGCTGCCGCTCGCCTTGCCGGTGCGACGAACGGCGCGCACCGGGTCGTGGAGATCGGCGGCGGTGGCGGCTGGATGCTCGCCGTCGGCTCCACGGTGGCAACGCTGGTCGAACAACTGGGCAGCACGCTCGACGCGACGGGTCGCGAACCCTGGCGGATGCCCTCGCTCCGGATCGAAGGCTAGGCGCGGTCGTCGAGGGCGACTCGTTGGACGCTGCCGCCGAGGTCGAAGAAGAAGCTCGAAGGGCTTCGCGCGAGCCCGCCGCGGCGGCGCGCCAGGCATAGGTTGAGGATCTGGCGCGAGCGGGTCAGCCCCGAGAACAGCTGGCGGCGTTCCGCTTCGAGATCACCGCCGCGATGGTAGGGAACCTGCCCATCCTCCATGGCGATGATCACGACCACGGGCCATTCCTGGCCGGCCGCACCGGCGAAGGTGGCGAGGGTGATGCCCGCCTCGCTCCGCCGCGCGCCTTGCTGCCGCTCGTGGACGTGCTGCAGGAACGGCGCCGCGTCGGTGAAACCGCGCGCCACGCCATGCACCACCTCCAAGAGGTGGAGATCGTTGGCGAGGGTGGCGGTCAGCTCGCTGGCCTCGAGGCCGCTGGCGACGTGGTTGCGCGCGGCGATGCGCGCTTGCGCAAACGATTGCCCGCGGACCTCGAGGGCTGCCCTGCGGCAGTGGTGACGTGCCGCCGGCGGCAGCCGCGTCCGGCCGATGGCGTTGCCGGCATCGATGTCGAGGGCGATCTGCACGAAGGCGGCATAGGTGGCGCCGATGGCGTGGGTCCAGGCATCCGGCACGTCGATTCGGTCGACCGGTGCCACGACTGCGAGGGCCTCGTGGAGCGCCGTCAGCGGCTCGGGTAGCCGTGCCAGGACGGCGAGCCTTCGGAAGTCGATCCCTTCACGTTGCGCATCGAGGAGGTACTGCATCACCCAGGCGGTCTCGTCGGCGGCGTCCGGAAAGGCGATGACGGCCGGCGGCCGGCCGTGCAGGCGGGTCGGCCGCAACGGCTTGTCGGTGCGGTGCGTGTTGAGCCTGATCAGGCGAAGCGCCGCCTCCATCACCTGGTTGGAGCAGCGGTGCGCCAGCGTCAGCTGGTAGCAGCGCAGGTCGGGCAGGGTTTCCATGAGA
>RECO01000218.1 GCA_007694015.1 Geminicoccaceae bacterium | reverse complement strand
TGACGATCAGCTGAGCCTCGCGGTCGCCGAGGGTGCCGCCGAGCTGGTCGAGTGCGAGGCGAAAGCCGTGCTCCGCCTGTTGACCGAGCGCGGCGGGCGGACCCGACAGGGTGACGAGCATGCCGACTTTGACCGGCTCGGCGAGTGCCGGGGACGCCAGGGCCGTGCCGAGGACGGCAGCGAGAACGAGCTTCGAGGGCGACATCCGGCGATCCTCCGATGACGGGCACCGGTGATCGCCGGGCCTGATGAGTTTGGACGAAGACCTTCGAGGCTCGGCGGAGCTTGTCAAGCGGCTTGGTCCGCCCCGCTGCGCGCCGGCCCTGCCGGGCCGAACGCCGAACCGGTACCGGGCTTTGGGGGCCGTGGTCGGCGCATCGCCTTGCTCGCGCGCCTGCTTCCGCGTTATCGAGCCGAGGGCGGATCGGTGGTCCCGCGCCTCGATGCGGCCACCGCGTCGGCGGCAATGCGACCAGGGAGGCTTGGATGCTGAGCCACGTCACCATCGGCGTCGGCGATCTCGGGCGGGCTCGAGCGTTTTACGACGCGCTGATGCAGGTCCTCGGCATTGGCCGCATCGTCGACGAGCCGGAGCATGGTCTCGTCGGCTACGGACACGGCCCGCAAGCGGCTCCACAGTTCTACCTCTGTCGACCGCTCGACGGCCAACCGCCGAGCGTGGGCAATGGCCAGACCTTCGCCTTCCTCGCCAACGACCGGACGACGGTCGACCGCTTCCACGCGCGGGCCTTGGCGGCCGGGGGTCGCTGCGAGGGGGCGCCGGGCCTCAGGCCGCACTATCATCCCGACTATTACGGAACCTATGTCCGCGATCTCGATGGCCACAAGCTCTGCTGCGTCTGCCATCTGCCGCCGGCTTGATCCGCCGAGACGAGCTTTTTGCCCGCTTGGCGCCGAACGGTCCACCGACCGAGGGTCGAATTGAAGGCGGCGTGGCCCCTCACTATGGTCCGGCCTCCATCGTGCATCGCAACACGCGATGATGGCGTGTCAAGGACACCAAGGAGGAAGAGGGGCCATGAGCGACAACGGATCCCGTACGCCGGCGACCCTGGAAATGGGCGACAATCGCCGGGCCGAATTGCCCATCCTGTCGGGATCGATCGGTCCGGACGTGATCGACATCCGCAAGCTCTACGGCGGCACCGGGTGCTTTACCTACGATCCGGGCTTCACCTCGACCGCCGCCTGCCGCTCGAAGATCACCTATATCGACGGTGACGAAGGGGTGCTCTTGCACCGCGGTTACCGGATCGAGGATCTGGCGGAAAAGAGCGACTTCCTCGAAGTGGCCTATCTGATCCTGTTCGGTGACCTGCCGACCGCGGCGCAAAAGGCCGAGTTCGTGCATGGGGTGACCTATCACACCATGGTCAACGAACAGATCATCAACCTGATGCGCGGTTTTCGCCGTGATGCGCACCCGATGGCGGTCATGATCGCCATGGTAGGCGCGCTCTCGGCCTTCTATCATGAAGACCTCGACATCAACGATCCGCACAATCGCCTGATCGCCACCTATCGTCTGGTCGCCAAAATTCCGACGATTGCGTCGTTGGCATACAAATATTCGGTGGGCCAACCATTCATCTATCCGCAAAACCATTTGAATTACGCGGAGAATTTCCTGCACATGATGTTCGCGGTGCCGTGCGAGCCCTATCGGGTCGACCCGGTGCTGGCGAAGGCCCTCGACAAGATCTTCATCCTCCACGCCGATCACGAGCAGAACGCCTCGACCTCGACCGTCCGCCTGGTGGGCTCGACCGGTGCTTCGCCCTACGCGGCCATCTCGGCGGGTATCGCGTCTTTGTGGGGTCCGGCGCATGGCGGTGCCAACGAGGCGGTGGTCCAGATGTTGGCCGAGATCGGTTCGGTCGAACGCATCCCCGACTTCATCCGGCGCGCCAAGGACAAGGACGACCCGTTCCGGCTGATGGGCTTCGGCCACCGGGTCTACAAGAACTACGACCCGCGCGCCGGCGTGCTGAAATCCAGTGCCGACCAAGTGCTCGACCTTTTGGGTCAAAAGGACAACCCGAAGCTGGCGATCGCCAAGGAGCTGGAGAAGATCGCCCTCGAGGACGAGTATTTCCGCGACCGCAAGCTGTTCCCCAACGTCGATTTCTATTCGGGCATCATCCTGGAGGCAATGAAGATCCCGACCTCGATGTTCACCGCGATCTTCGCCCTGGCGCGCACCGTCGGCTGGGCCGCGCAGTGGAACGAGATGATCGAGGACCCGGAGCAGAAGATCGGGCGTCCGCGCCAGCTCTATGTCGGCCCCCCGGAGCGGGCGTTCGTGCCGATCGAACAGCGGGGCTAGCGCTTTCTTGAATGCTCGCCCATCCCGCGCCCCCGCCCGGCCAGCCATGGAATCGCACACTCGTGGGTGGCCGGGCGGGGGCGCGGGATGGGCCAAGCTCGACCCAAAAGGAAAGCGCTCCAGGCGGGCCGCCGCCAACCGCAGGGGCCGAAGCGGGGTGCTTTCGCCCTTCGGCCCAGTTGCGGAGGGCGGCTCGGTTCGTCACAGTTGATGACCTCGATCATGGCGGCCAACCAATAATGGATCGATCTCTGTGGGAGGCGCCCGCCGCCGGCACGTTTACCGAAAGACCGAAGCGATGCTGACCATCGACCTCGACAAAGTCCGTTTCGTCATCGAGAAGGCGCGCGTTTTCGACGCCGACATGGAGGTGGGCGACGAGGACGAAGACCTGCACGCCATGGGCGCGCACACCACCGACGAAATGTTGGAGGACGAGGACCTCGAAGAAAACGAGGAGGACGATCCGGTCTATGGCGAGTTGAAGGAGATGATCAACGACCTGAACGAGGACGAGCAGGTCGAGTTGGTGGCCCTCGCCTGGGTCGGTCGCGGCACCTATGGGTCCGACGAATGGGCCAGCGCGCTCGAGGAAGCGCAGCGCGCGCACAATCGCCGCACCGCCGAGTATCTCCTGGGCATGCCGCTCCTGGCCGACTACCTGGCCGAAGGGTTGGCGGCATTCGGCGAAAGCGTGGAGGCCTGATCCGGGGCGGCGGTCGAGGCTGCCAAGTGCTGCCTGCGTCGCCGGCCGGACTACGCCTGCGTTGCGCCCGCCCGCATGCGCGGCCGGGTCATGAGCCCCTCGCCCATGGCGTCGCGGATGGCGAGGCGGCGAGGCAGATTGGCCACGAGGTCCGTGATGAAGCCCGCATAGGTCTCATCCGGCCGGCCAAAATGGTGGTGGAGCAGCGTCAACAGCCCTGACTGGTAGGCGGCACCGAAGCGGGTGCCCACGGTCGGCACCTCGGCCAGACGCAGCGGCTGGGCGTTGACGTGCAAGGGACCGAACAGGTTGCGATAGGCCAGGACGGTGCCCATGGCTGCCCACGGCGTTTCGGGCTGCACGCTCGCCGTCACGTCCACCAACTCGTAGTGCTGGCCCAGGGCTTCGCTTGCGTGCATCCGGGCGAGCTGGTCGTCGGTCAGGAAGGTCAGGGCCACCAGCGCGGTGGCGCCGGCCGCCGGCACGAACGTCGCCGGGATCGAGCCGTAGCCGGTGATGGTCGCAGCATAGACGACGGCGTGGTTGGCGAGCCGGGCCGACATGACCGGGACGATTTCATCCACCCCGCCGAACTTGGTGGTGAGGCGCAAGGGCGCGCCATTGGAACCGATGGCCAAAATGGCCGTGCGGCCGGCGAGCAGGTCCGGCTCGAAGGGATCGGCGCGCCCGGCGCGGAACGTGAACGCGTCATCGCGGACGTCGTAGGGGTACGACTCCGCGCGGGCCACCAAGTCGTGTTGGTCCGAATTGCGCATCAGCGCACGGTGCCCGAGTTTTGCGGCGCAAGGGTAGCGCGACTTTTGATGAAGCCTCAACACGAATGTCAATCAAATTTCTAAACCCACGCGCGAGAAACCAAGGCCTGGGCGCAGGCGTCCAGGATCGCTGCGGGATCGACGCGGTGGTGGGCGTAGAGGTCGAGCGTGTCGCCGGATTGCCCGAAATGCTCGACGCCGAGCGGAAACACCCGATGGCCGAACACGCCGCCGAGCCAGGAGAGCGTGGCCGGATGGCCGTCGAGCAGCGTGACCAGGGCGGCATCGCGCGGTAGTTGGGCCAGGAGCGTGTGCACATGTGCCGGGGCGTCCTGGCCCGTGGTCTGCACCTGGCGGAGTGCGGCGTGCCAGCCGGCGTTCAACCGATCGGCGGAGGTGACCGCCAACAGCGCCGCCGCTTCGTCCTCTTCGGCCAGGGCTTCGACCGCGGCCTGGGCCTCGGGCGCCAGCACACCTTGATAGACGACGGCGATGCGGGTCCTGGCCGTCGGCGCGATCGCCCAATAGCCGCCATCGACGATGGCGCGCTGGAGCGTCGCGTCGAGCGTGCGTTCGGGTTGTGCGAGCGGCCGGGTGGAGAGGCGCAGATAGACCGAACCGCCGTCGCGGTCCCGGTCCCAGCCGGTGGCCGAAGCACCCTTGCCGTCGTTCTGCAGGTAGGCGAAGGCCCACTCCATCAGGCAGGCGAGTTCGTCGGCATAGGCCGGCTCGAAGGCAGCGAGCCCATCTTGGGAGATGCCGATCAGGGGGGTCGCGATCGATTGGTGGGCACCGCCTTCGGGGGCCAGCGAGATGCCGGACGGCGTCGCTGCCAGCAGGAAGCGGGCGTCCTGGTAGCAGGCGTAGTTGAGGCTATCGAGCCCGCGGGCGATGAACGGATCGTAGAGCGTGCCCACCGGCAAAAGGCGGCCGCCGAACAGGCGATGCGCGAGGCCCATCGCGGCGAGCCCGAGGAACAGATTGTTCTCGGCGATGCCGAGTTCCAGGTGCTGGCCGTGCGGGCCCTGGTCCCACTTCAGGGGCGAGGCGACCTGCTCCTCGCGGAACAGGTCCGGGCGCAGCGTGCGGTGGTAGATGGCGCGCTGGTTCACCCAGCCGGCGAGGTTGGTCGAGATGGTGACGTCGGGCGACGTCGTGATGACGTGGTGGGCGAGGGGCGCGTTGGAGCGGGCGAGATCGTTCAGGATGCGGCCGAAGGCTTCCTGGGTCGACTGCGTCCTGCCCTTGGGCGCGGCGATCGGCGGCACCTCGATCCGCGGCGGCTGGGCCATCGGCTGGCGCTGCGCAAAGGGCACGCGCCCGAGGAAGGTCCGCAGCCGTTCGGGCGGCAGGTGCAGCCCGGCGAAGGGCTGCCACTCCTCGCCGTCGCCCACGCCGTGCTCGGCCTTGAGGCGCGCCATCTGTTCGGGCGTCATGAGCCCCGCATGGTTGTCCTTGTGCCCCGCCAGCGGCAGGCCATAGCCCTTGACGGTGTAGGCGACGAAGCAGGTCGGGCGGTCGTCGTCGACCGCTTCGAAGGCGTCGAGCAGGGTCGCCAGATCGTGCCCGCCGAGATTGGTCATCAACGCCTGCAGGGCGGCGTCGTCGTGGCCGTCCAACAGCTCCTGCAACCCCGCCGTGCCCTTGAGGTCGTGGCCGAGCTTCGCCCGCCAGGCGGCACCGCCCTTGAAGGTGAGGGCCGAGTAGAGCTGGTTCGGGCAGTCGTCGATCCACTGCTTCAACGCTTCGCCGGCCGGGCCGTCGAAGGCGCGGCGCATCCTTTCGCCGTATTTGATGTTGACAACGCGCCAGCCGACATTGGCGAAGAACATCTCGATGCGCTTGAACAGCTCGTCGTTGACCACACCGTCGAGCGACTGGCGGTTGTAGTCGACGATCCACCAGAGATTGCGGACGTCCTGCTTCCAGCCCTCCAACAGCGCCTCGTAGATATTGCCCTCGTCGAGCTCCGCATCGCCCAGGAGGGCCACCATCCGCCCGGCCGGCGCGGCGTCGCCGACCAGCCGATGCGCGCGGAGATAGTCCTGGACCAAGGAAGCGAAGAGGGTCACGCCGACGCCGAGGCCGACCGAGCCGGTCGAGAAGTCGACGTCGTCCTTGTCCTTGGTCCGCGATGGATAGGACTGGGCACCGCCGAAGGCACGAAAGCGCTCCAGCTGCTCACGCGTCTGGTTGCCCAGAAGATATTGGATGGCGTGGAAGACCGGCGAGGCGTGGGGCTTGACCGCCACTTTGTCGGCCGGGCGCAGGATGGCGAAATAGAGCGCCGTCATCAGGGTGACGACCGAAGCCGAGGACGACTGGTGGCCGCCCACCTTGACGCCGTCGCGCGACGGCCTGAGGTGGTTGGCGTTGTGCACGGTCCACGATGCCAGCCACAAAACCTTGCGCTCCAACTCCCGCAAGGTGTCGAGCTCGCCACGATCGAACGTCATCCTTTGCCTCCCAGCGCTTCCGTTCCACTTTAGGCCGAGCGCCAAGGGGCGACCAGGGAGGCTGTGGGATGCATTTGTGGCATGTGGTGACGGTATGGCTGCTGGCGTTCGGGCTGGCGCCCGCCTCGGCTGCGGCCGAGGAGCCGCGCGAGGCTATTCTCGCCGGCGGGTGTTTTTGGTGCGTCGAGGCCGACTTCGACGCCGTGCCCGGCGTGCTGGAGACGATCTCGGGCTATATCGGCGGCACGCTCGACCATCCCACTTATGAGAACCACAAGCCGGGCGGGCATTTGCAGGCGGTGCGGGTGCGGTTCGATCCCGCGGTGATCGACTATCGGGGCATCGTCGACGTCTTCTGGCGGACGATCGACGTGACCGACGATGGCGGCCAGTTCTGCGATCGCGGCAACGCGTACCGGGCTGCCGTGTTCGTCGCCTCCGAGGCCGAGCGGGCGATGGCCCTGGCGAGCAAGCGCGACGCCGAAGCCGCGTTCGGCGCCCCCTTCGTCACGCGCATCCTCGACGCCACCACGTTCTGGCCCGCCGAGGAATTCCACCAGGACTACTACCTGAAGCACCCCATCCGCTACCAGGTCTACCGCTTCGGCTGCGGCCGCGACCGCCGCATCCGCGAAATCTGGGGCGACGAGGCCTTCATGGGCCTGGCCAAAAACTGAGCCATCGACGCCAGCACCCATGGCGGCGGCAACGCCGCCGCTCGGGGGTCTTAGGGGGCCAAAAGCCCCCTAGAGCGTTTCCCGGTTAGGTAGCGCACGGACCATCCCTCACCCCCGCCCGGCCACCCATGGCATCGTACACTCGTGGGTGCCGGGCGGGGGTGAGGGATGGTCAAGCATTTCGGGAAACGCTCTAATCCTTACTTTCTTTGGCTACCGCGCCCCCCGAAACGCACGAACCCCCCGGAGGGAGGGACCGGGGGGCTCGGCTGACGAACCGTCGCGCGAATACGGGGAGGGGCGCGACGGGTTTCGGGTGACGGGGGAAGGTCAGGCGGCGACCTTCTGCACCTCGTCGACATTGGCGGTGGCGCGCTTGGTCAGGAGGTCCATGGCTTCGGCCTGCGCCTTCATGCCGAGGTCCATCTGGGTTTGCGCGACGACGACGAACTTCTCGGCCGCGGCCTTGACGTCGGCAAGGTAAGCGTCGGGCTTCTTCTCGGTGTCGAACTTGCCGGTCATGACGGCCTGGACGCTCTCGAGGCTCTCCTGGAGCCAGCCATATTGCGCCTTGCTGGCGGCCTGCACGGCTTCGATGAGGACGTGCTGCGCCTGCATCATGGTCTCGACGTTCGCCTTCTGCAGGGCGAACAGGGCGTCGAAGTCGATCTTGGCGACGGGGAACGTGGGGAAGGTCGGGGTCTTCATGGCTTGTCCTCACTGAGCTGATGACCGGGTTATAGCCGGGCTCATGCTGCACTGCAACATGAATGTTGCAGTGCAGCAAACCTTTCAGTGGAGAACGTTCGGCTCAGGCCGCGCTGCGGCCTTGCGTCCTGCGATCCTCGCGCAGCATCGCCGCAGCCTTCTCGGCGATCATCAAGACCGGGGCGTTGGTGTTGCCGGAGGTGATCGTCGGCATGATCGATGCATCGGCGATCCGCAGTCCGGCGAGGCCCTGGAGCCGCAGCCGCGGGTCGACCACGGCCGCGTCGTCGGCGCCCATGCGGCAGGTGCCGACGGGGTGAAAGATGGTGGTGCCGATCTGGCCGGCGGCGGTGGCAAGGTCTTTGTTGTCTTGCACGTCGCTGCCCGGCTTGAATTCTTCGGGGTGGAAGCGGGCCAGGGCGGGTGCGGCGGCGATGCGCCGGGCGAGCCGGATGGCGGCCACGGCCGTCCGCCGATCCGCGTCCGTGGCGAGGTAGTTCGGGCGAATGGCCGGGGCGTCGCCGGCGGTGGGCGTCCTGGCGTGGACCGAGCCGCGGCTGGTGGGCCGCAGGTTGCAGACAGACGCGGTGAAGGCCGGAAACGGGTGCAGGGGCTCGCCGAAGCGCTCCAGGCTCAGGGGCTGGACGTGGAACTGCAGATCGGGCGTCGCCAGGGCCGGATCGCTCTTGGCGAAGGCGCCGAGCTGGCTCGGTGCCATGGTCAGCGGGCCGCGTTTGAAGAGCGCGTAGTCGAGGCCCATCTTCGCCTTGCCGACGAGGCTGTTCGCCTGCTCGTTGAGCGTCTTCGTGCCCCGGACCTTGAACACGGTGCGGATCTGCAGGTGATCCTGCAGGTTTTCGCCGACCGCCGGCAGATGATGGACCACGTCGAGCCCCAGCGCCCGCAGCCGCTCGCCGTCGCCGATGCCCGAGAGTTCCAACAATTGCGGCGAGCCGATGGCGCCGGCGGCGAGCACCACCTCGCCGGTGACCCGGGCCGTCGCCGGTGCTTTGTCGACCCGTGCCTCGACCGCGACGACGCGGCCGCCCTCGATGCGGAGCCGCGTCGCCTGGGCGTGGGTCACCACCGTCAGGTTCGGGCGATGGCGGATGGGGTCGAGGAAGGCCTTGCCGGTGTGCCAGCGGGTGCCCCGCTTCTGGTTGACCTGGAAATAGCCGCAGCCGGTGTTGTCGCCGCGGTTGAAGTCGTCGGTCTTGGGAATGCCGCACTCGGCCGCGGCTTCGCGCCAGGCATCGAGGATTTCCCAGGAAAGGCGCATCTCCTCGACCCGCCACTCGCCGCCGACGCCATGAAAGTCGTCGGCGCCGCGGGCCTGGTCCTCGGCCCGTTTGAACAGGGGCAAGACGTCGTCCCAGCCCCAGCCGACATTGCCGCGCTGCCGCCAGCCGTCGTAGTCGGCGGCTTGCCCACGCATGTAGATCATACCGTTGATCGCCGAACAGCCGCCAATCACGCGGCCGCGCGGGTATTTCAGGGCGCGGTTGCCGAGGCCCGGCTCCAGCTCGGTCTCGAAGCACCAGTCGGTGCGCGGGTTGTTTTGGGTGTAGAGATAGCCCACCGGAATATCGATCCAGATCCAGCGCGCTTCGCCGCCCGCTTCGAGCAGAAGGACGCGCGTGTCGGGGTCGGCCGACAGGCGATTGGCCAGCACGCAGCCGGCGGTCCCACCACCCACCACGACGTAGTCGAAGCTGCCCAAGTCGCGCATTTTGGCCTCCCCGTTTTGGTTTTCGTTCAGTTGGGACCGGTCCAACCTTCGCTGCCGACCAGCGGCACGAAACGAACCAGGCCGAGGCAACGGCGCTCCAGTGCCCCGTCGTCCGTGCGGTGCAACAAGAGGAGGTCCTGTGCCGAGTCGTCGCCCACGGGCATCACCAGCCGCCCGCCGGGCGCCAGCTGGGCGAGCAGCGACGCCGGCACCTCCGGTCCAGCGGCCGCCACCATGATCGCATCGTAGGGGGCCGCCTCGAGCCAGCCGCGGCTGCCGTCGCCGACCACGACCCGAACATTGGCCGAGCCAAGCGCTTGCAAAACCGTGCTGGCGGTGGCCGCGAGTTCCGGCACGCGCTCGATGCTGACCACGTCCTCGGCCAATTCCCCCAACAGCGCGGCGACGTAGCCCGAACCGGTGCCGACGTCGAGCACGCGCTCGTCACCCTGCAGATCGAGCGCTTCCAGCATCCGGGCGACGACATAGGGCTGCGAGATGGTTTGGCCGTGGCCGATCGGCAAAGCGTGGTCGCCATAGGCATCGGCGCGGACCGCCGCCGGCACGAAGGCCTCGCGCGGCACCGAGCCCATGGCGGCCAGGACGTGGCCGGACCGGATGCCCGCGCGTTCCAGGTCTTGGACCATCGCTCGGCGAGAGGCCGCCTGGGACGCGCTCACAACAGGCTCGCCTGCACGGGAGCTGGTTCGATCAGGCTCGGATCGTCGTACTTCACGGCGTTGACCCGCCGGTCGACCTGGCGCGCGCGGAGCGTGCCGACGGGGGCGGGGCAGAGCAACGGCCGGGCCTCGTCGACGGTTGCCTCGAGCCAGCGATCGAACGAAGCCTCGGCGAGGATCACCGGCATGCGGTGGTGCAAATGTTGGATGTCGGCGCTGGCGTCGGTGGTGAGAATGGTGCAGCTCTGCACGCTCTCCCCCTCGGGCGAACGCCAGTGCTCGAACAGCCCGGCAAAGGCGATCGGGCCACCCGCCGCAGGCTCCAGCAGCCAGGGCTGCTTGACCTTGTTCTCGCTCGTCCACTCGAAGAAGCCATCCGCCGGCACGAGGCAGCGGCGGGCACGAAACGCCTGGCGAAAGGCCGGCTTTTCATGCGCCGTCTCGCTGCGGGCGTTGATCATCTTCGTGCCGATGGCGAGGTCCTTGGCCCAGCTCGGCACGAGCCCCCAGCGCGCGCGGTCGAGCCGGCGCCGGCCCTCGCCCAGGCGGACGATGGGCACGTCCTGCGTGGGCGCTATGTTGTAGCGCGGCGCCAGATTGGGCCGGTCCGTCGGATCGAGCCCGAAGGCACGCGCCAACACATCGGTCGAGCTGTAGAGCAGATAGCGTCCGCACATGGCCGGCAGCGTAACCGATCCGCCGCCGGGCTGGAACCAAGCTGCGCTCGATGCTGCCGCTTAGAGCGTTTTCCGGTATCCTTGACCATCCCGCACCGCCGCCCGGCCGCCCATGGAATCGTACACTCGTGGGTGGCCGGGCGGCGGTGCGGGAGGGGCACCGATCAACCTGAACGGAAAACGCTCAGGGGCCGGGTGACGGGACCAGGGCGATGGCGAGGGCCGTCAGGAGGATCAACGCGAGCGCCATGAGATGAACCGGACCGAACCCGGACGAGGCCAACCAACGATTGAGGTCGAGACGGCGCATGACACCTCCGAACGAAACGCCAGGCAGGTGCTTTAGCGCAGAATCGGTAAAGGATTCCTTGATCTGGATCGTCCGCACCGCGTGACCGCAGGCAATCTCAGGCGAGCTTCAGCTTTGCCGCCATCGTGGCCTTGAGCGCTTGAAATTCCGGGGCCGTGCGGATGCGCGGCGTCGGCAGGTCGATGGTGAGGACGTCGTGGATGGTGCCCGGATGCGGCCGCATCACGACCACACGCTGGGCGAGTGCCAGCGCTTCCTCCAGGTCGTGGGTGACCAAAAGTGCGGTGAAGCGCCACTCCTCCCAAAGCTCCAACAGGTGGCGCTGCAGATCCTCGCGGGTGAAGGCATCGAGCGCGCTGAAGGGCTCGTCGAGCAACAGGATTTCCGGCTCGCGGGCCAGCGCGCGCGCCAGTGCCGCGCGCTGCGCCATGCCGCCCGACAGCTCCGAGGGGAGCGCCTTGGCGAAACCATGCAGCCCCACCCGATGCAA
The DNA here is from genome assembly GCA_007694015.1 of Geminicoccaceae bacterium. Classification (GTDB taxonomy): domain Bacteria; phylum Pseudomonadota; class Alphaproteobacteria; order Geminicoccales; family Geminicoccaceae; genus RECO01. The sequence goes on along the minus strand of RECO01000218.1, from coordinate 6,840 downwards.
CAGCCGCTGGGTGCGGCCATGCTGCACCTCGGCCGGCAGATCGTGCAGGCCGAAGCCGATATTGGCCTCGACGGTGAGCCAAGGCATCAGCCGCGGCTCCTGGAACACGAAGCCGATGCGCGGTTCGGGACCGGTGATGGTGGCCCCATCCAGCCGCACGGCACCCCGGCTCGGCTGCTCCAACCCCGCCAGAATGCGCAACAAGGTCGACTTGCCGCACCCGCTGGTGCCCACCAGCGCCACGATCTCCCCCTCGCCGACGGTCAGGTCGATCCCCTGCAGCGCGGTGACGCCGCCGGGGAAATGCTTGTGGACGTCATCGATGGCGAGCATGGCCCTGGACCTTGATGGTGGGGAGCAAGGGAAGGGGGGATTTGATGATCCCCCCTTCGACCCCCCAGCGCCGGCCTTGCCGGCGCCACTTCTTCGAAAGTGGCAGCGGCGCAGCCGCTGCTGGGGGTTTCAGGGGGCCAAAAGCCCCCTGAGCCTTCCCTTTTTCATGTCTTCCGCATCCGCGCAAAATCGTCCTGCCAGCGGAGCCAGGGGGCGGTGGTGCGGGCGAGGGCGAGGTCGGAGGCTTTGCCCATGAGGGCGAAGAGGATCAGGCTGGCGATGATGAGCGCAGGGCGCCCGGTCATTTGGCCGTCGAGCATGAGAAAGCCGAGGCCTTGGCTGGCGCCCATCAGTTCGGCGGCGACGACGAACATCCAGGCGAGGGCCAAGCCGCCGCGCAGGCCCGTGACGTAGGCGGGCAGCGTTGCCGGCAGCAGCACGCGGCGGACCAGGGTCAGCGGCGAGAAGCCGTACATCCGGCCGACCTCGACCAGTTTGCGGTCGACCTGGCCGATGGCGGTCGAGAGATTGAGGTAGACCGGAAAGAAGGCGCCGACGGCGATGAGGGTGACCTTCGACGCCTCGAAAATGCCGAGCCAGAGGATGAACAAGGGCACCCAGGCGAGCGACGGCACGGCCTTGATGGCTTGGATGGTCGGGTCGAGCAGGCGATGGGCCGCGGTCGAATAGCCGGTGAGGGCGCCAAGGACGGTCGCAGCGAGGGTGCCGAGCGCGAAGCCGGTCAGCACCCGCCAGAGCGTGATGCCCAGATGCTCGAACAGGGTGCCGTCACGCCAGAGGTCGGCCACTTCCCGCCAGACCAGCGCGGGTGCCGGCAGGAGGTGGGGGGCCACCAGCCCGAAGCGGGTGGTGAGCTCCCAGGCCGCGAGCAGCGCCAGCGGCAGCGCCCAGCCCCACAGCGCCAGGGACGCCTGACGGGGCTGGCGGGCGCGTGCGCTGGGCAGCGTCAGGCGAAGGCGGTCGACGGCCATCACCATGTCATCCTCAGCCGGCGGTCGCGAGTTGGTCGGTGAAGGTCGTATCGACCAGACCTACGAGCAGGGCGGGCACGTCGACCTCCGGCCGGATGACGCCGATCTCCTGGAGCACCTGGCCGGCGGCCAGGAGCGTTGCCTGGACCGGTGCATCGATCGCGGCCACCTCGAGGTCGGTGCGGGCTTCGAGCTGGAGGCGGGCCACGTCGGGGTCGAGGCGGGCGGCCCGGGCGAGGATGTCCGCCAGCTCATCCGGGTTGGCGCGGGCATGGACCCGCGCCCGCTCATAGGCCTCGAGCACGCGACGCACCGTCGCCGGATGGCGTGCTGCGAACGCCTCGCGCACGTTCAACACGCCATAGGTGTTGAGCTCCGGTGCGCGGTGGAACAGGATCACCCCGTCCCGCAACTCATGCTGGGCCATGTGCGGGTCGAGGCCGGCCCAGGCATCGACCTGGCGGCTGACCAGCGCCCGCCCGCCGTCCGGGTGCTGCAACAGCACCGTGCGCACGTCGCGCTCGCTGAGGCCGTGGGCGGCCAAGGCCTGGAGCAAAAACAGGTGCGGGTCGGTGCCCCGCGTCACGGCGATCGTCTTGCCCTTCAAGTCGGCGACGCTGGCGATCCCGGTGTCCGGGCGCGTCACCAACGCGGTCCATTCCGGGCGCGAATAGAGATAGATGCTGCGGATGGGGTTGCCGTTGGCACGGCCGACGAGGGCGGCACCGCCGGCGGTGGAGCCGAGGTCGATGCTGCCGCCGGCGAGAAACTCGAGCGCCCGGTTGCTGCCGAGGCTCAAGACCCAGCGCACGTCGGTGCCCTGCTCCGCCAGCGCCTCCTCCACCCAGCCCTTCTCCCGCAGGAGCAGGCTCAAGGGGTTGTAGTAGGCGTAGTCCAAGGTCAGCCGGGAAGGTGCATCGGCGCGTGCCAGCGTCGGCACCAGGCAGAAGGCCGCACCCAGCGCCAGGGCGCGACGACGGTTGACGAGATAATCCGGCACGACCGCATCCTCCAGCGTCGCCACGCCGATGGTCGGCGTGGCGTGGCTCGGATGTCTAGCGCGTCATGCGACCGCGTCGAATTCCTTATTGCGCTGCAAAACGAAACGGACGTCCTACTGAGCGGCTGCCTTAGAGGAGATTTTTGCTTCCAGCTGCGGCGGCTGGCTGATCGTCTGCAGCACCACGCAGTAACGCTCGGTGAGTTTCAAGAGCGTGGCCAGCTGGTCCTCGCTCGCGTCCGTGTCGAGGTCGAACCGCAGCCTGATGGCGCGAAAGCCGACGGGCGCATCCTTGGCAACGCCGAGGGTGCCACGGAAATCCAGATCGCCCTCGGCCTGCACGGTGCCGCCCCGCAGCGGGATCTCGACGGCGGTCGCCACGGCCTTGAGGGTGACGCCGGCACAGGCGGCGAGGGCTTCGAGCAGCATGTCGCCCGAGCAGGCGAAGCTGCCATCGCCGCCGGTGGCCGGGTGCAGGCCGGCTTCGATCATCGCCTTGGAGGTGGCGACCGAGCAGGCGATGCCCTCACCCAGCGTGCCCGACGCATGCAGGGTGATCACCGCGCGCTCGGGTGTATCCCGATAGGCCTGCTTCAGCGGTGCCTGCAGGTTCTTCAACTCGTCGGCGCGCATGGTCCCTCCCGTGCCTGGCTCGATGGTGGGCGGTGAAGGTGGACGTTCGGGCCGGACGGGGCAAGGGGGACTGCACGCGGCCTCGAGAACGGCTTAGTGGTGACCAGAGCCAAGCCCGGTCCGGCTCAGGCCTGGAACGGGTGGCGGAACAGGGGCGGGCGGTGGCGGGAGCGTGACCATGGCCGACGAGCGCGCCGAACTACGGAGACTGATGGCCGCCGACGAGACGGCGGTCGTGCGGGGTCTCGCCCACGGGCTGAGCGTCGACACGGCTGCCGCGCATGCGGACGCGGTCGCCCTGGTCGAGGCCGTGCGCGGCGACGCGCGGCCCGGCTTGATGGAAACGGTGCTCGCCGAATACGGCCTCTCCACGCGCGAGGGCGTGGCCTTGATGTGCCTCGCCGAAGCGCTCCTGCGGGTGCCCGATGCGCTTACCATCGACGCGCTCATCGCCGACAAGATCGCGCCGGCCGATTGGGGTGCTCATCTCGGGCGCTCCAGCTCGTCGCTGGTCAACGCCTCGACCTGGGCGCTGTTGCTCACCGGCAAGGTTTTGGCCGACGACGAGCAGGGCATGGCCGCCACGCTCCGCGCCCTGGTGCGGCGGGTCGGCGAGCCGGTGGTGCGCGCCGCCGTGGCCCGCGCCATGCAGCAGATGGGCCGGCAGTTCGTGCTCGGTCGGACCATCGAGGAGGGGCTGGCCCGCGCGGCCAAGCTGGAGGCCCATGGCTACACCTATTCCTACGACATGCTGGGCGAGGGCGCCAAAACCGCCGCTGACGCCGCGCGCTACCAGCGTGCCTACGCCCAGGCGATTGCCGCCATCGCACCCGGTTGCAAGGGCGACGTGCGCAGCAATCCCGGCATCTCGGTCAAGCTCTCGGCCCTGCACCCGCGCTACGAGGAGGCGAAGCGGCAGCGGGTGCTGGCCGAGCTGGTGCCGCGCCTGTTGGACCTCGCCCGTGCCGCGGCGGCAGCCAATATGGGCTGCAACGTCGATGCCGAGGAGAGCGAACGACTGGAGCTGTCGCTCGACGTGATCGAGGCGGTTTTGTCCGCCCCGGACCTCGCCGGCTGGGACGGCTTCGGGCTCGTCGTGCAGAGCTACGCCAAGACCGCACCCGCGGTGATCGACTGGGCGCTCGGCTTGGCCGAGCGCCTCGACCGCCGGCTGATGCTGCGGCTGGTCAAGGGGGCCTATTGGGACACCGAGATCAAGCGCGCACAGGTACTCGGTGCCGATCACGTCCCGGTCTTTACCCGCAAGAGCCACAGCGACGTGGCGTACTTGGCCTGCGCCGAAAAGCTGCTGACCGCCCGGCACCGCTTCTATCCCCAATTCGCCACCCACAACGCCCACACCCTGGCGGCAGTCCACCACATCGCGGGCGGGGCCGACGGCTACGAGTTCCAGCGCCTGCACGGCATGGGCGAGGCGCTGCACCGCATCGCCAAGGACCGCTACGGCACGTCCTGCCGCATCTACGCACCCGTCGGCGCCCACCGCGACCTTTTGGCCTATCTGGTCCGCCGCCTCCTGGAGAACGGCGCCAACAGCTCGTTCGTGAACCAGTTGGTCGACCAGAGCGTGCCCGCAACGGTGGTGGCGAAGGACCCGGTGGCGACCGCAGCCGCCCACGGCTTCACCGCCAACGACCGCATCACCCGCCCCGCCGATCTGTTTCAGCCGCAGCGGCCGAACGCCAAGGGCTTCGACCTCGCCGATCGCACGACGCTCGCGCTGTTGGAAGCGGCGCGTGCGCCGTTTCGAGCGGAGCCTTGGGTCGCGGGCGATCCGACCGGGCCGGGGCGTATCTCGTGCAACCCGGCGCTGCTGGCCGACGTGGTCGGCACCATCCACGAGATGGACGAGGCAGCGGCGATGGCCGCCATCGGCCGTGCCGCGAGCGGTGCTGCCGCCTGGGCGGAGCTTTCCGTGGCCGAGCGGGCGACGGTGCTGGCGCGCGCTGCCGACCTCTACGAAGCGCATGTCGGCGAGTTGTTCGCCCTCCTGGCGCGCGAAGCCGGTAAGACCTTGCCCGACGCGGTGGCGGAACTGCGCGAGGCCGCGGACTTCCTTCGCTACTACGCGGCCGAGGCCAGCACCCTGCCGCCAGCATCACCCTTGGGCGTCGTCGCCTGCATCAGCCCCTGGAACTTCCCGCTCGCGATCTTCACCGGCCAGATCGCCGGCGCCTTGGCGGTGGGCAACGCCGTGGTGGCCAAGCCCGCCGAGCAGACGCCCCTGATCGCCGCCCGCGCGGTCGCCCTGCTCCACGCGGCCGGCGTGCCCGCGGACGCGCTGGTCCCCGTCTTCGGCGACGGCCGCATCGGCGCCGTCCTCACGCGCGACAGGCGCATCGGCGGCGTGGTGTTCACCGGTTCGACCGAGACGGCCCAGACCATCCACCGCAGCATGGCCGAACACCTGGACCCGACCGCCCCGCTCATCGCCGAGACGGGCGGCATCAACGCCATGCTGGTCGATTCGACGGCCCTGCCGGAGCAGGTGGTCCGCGACGTGCTGACCAGCGCCTTTCAGAGCGCTGGCCAACGCTGCTCGGCCTTGCGCGTCCTCTATCTCCAGCGGGAGATCGCCGCCGACGTTATGGCCATGCTCCAGGGTGCCATGGCGGAGCTGACCGTCGGCGACCCCTGGGACCTCGCCACCGACGTCGGCCCGGTGATCGACGACGCGGCCAAGGCGGCGATCGAGCGCTACATCGCCGCGCAACACGGGGCCGGACGCTCGGTCCATCGCCTGCCAGCACCGCCGACCGGTCGCTTCGTCGCGCCCACCTTGATCGAGGTCGAGGGCATCGAGACGGTCGAGTGCGAGGTCTTCGGCCCGGTGCTGCACGTTGCGACCTTCGCGGCCAAGGACCTGGAGCGCGTGGTCGAGACCATCAACGCCCGCGGCTACGGCCTGACGCTCGGCCTGCACACCCGGATCGACGACCGGGTCCAGGCGGTGGTCGAGCGCGCGCGGGTCGGCAATCTCTACGTCAACCGCAACCAGATCGGCGCGGTCGTGGGCTCGCAGCCCTTCGGCGGCGAGGGCCTTTCCGGCACGGGACCCAAGGCCGGCGGCCCCTTCTATCTGCCGCGGCTACAACGCCAACCCCGCATCGAGGTCAACGCTGCCGCCGGTGCCGCCGCCGACGTCCAAGCCGTGCAGAAGGCCTTGGCCGATGTCCGCAATCTGCCGACGGACCGCACCCGCCTCGCCAAGGTTGCACCCGAACGCGCGCCACTCGCTGCCGCGGCCGAAGCCCTGGTGACGGCACCGCTGGACTTGCCGGGGCCGACCGGGGAGAGCAACCGCCTCAGCCGACACCCCCGCGGCACCGGCCTCTGCCTCGGCCCGAACGCGACGGCGGCTCTGGATCAGGCCGCAGCCCTCCTGGCGGTCGGCGGCCGCGCCGTGGTGGTCCTGCCAGGCGCCACCGCAGCACTCGCCTCCTGGCAAAAGGCGGGCCTCGCCGTGCACGCGGTCGACGGCATCCTCGCCGCGGACGCCCTAACCTCGCTCGACGGCTTCGCCCTCGTCGCCTGCGCCGGCGATCCCACCCGCCTTCGCGCGCTGCGCCGCGCCCTGGCCGCCCGCCAAGGCCCCATCCTATCCCTCGTCGACGCCTCGGACCTGCGCGACCTCGTCCACGAACGCCACCTCTGCATCGACACCACCGCCGCCGGCGGCAACGCCAGTCTTTTGGCAGCGAATGGGGGTTGAGAGGAGATGAGCCAAGGGGGCTTTTGGCCCCCTTGGAAACCCTCGGCTGGAGCGATCGGCGCACGGGCGCGCCCGTGCGCCGCTAGGGCCCGCGACTGGTGGGAGTGGGGGGGGGCCGGCCCCCCCGGGGGGGTACGAAGGGGGGCCAA
>RECO01000275.1 GCA_007694015.1 Geminicoccaceae bacterium | reverse complement strand
GCGCCGCACACGAAGGCCTAACAGAAGACCGCATCGATCACGCGACCAAACGGGCCGAAACCTCTTGCACAACGGGCGGCAACCACAGAAGCAGTTACGCAGCGACGGCCGCCCGCGCCGCGACGCATAGTCATCGGCACATTGCGTCTCGACGAAGCCATCGAACCCGGCCGCCAGCAGCACCTCCTGCAACCGATCGTAGAACGCATGCCCCGGCGAGCGCGGCATCTCCGCCCACCCCACCATCAACTCACCCTGCGTCTCGCCCTGCCGCCCCAGTGCCATCACCACCCCCCACGCTCAAAAGCCAACAAGGGCGGCCGGGCCATTTCGTCAACGGGCTGTTAGACGACCGCGTACGCTCATCGAGCATGGGGAGGGCGGGATGGGGCCGAGGCAGGGCGACTTTGGCCCAATTGCTGGCTGCAAGCGGCACTGGTGACGTGCGGTGGCATTGTTCGGGGTTGGCCGGAGTTGCGCCGTGCAGGTCGCTGCATCGTTCCTGAATCGCCAGAAAGTCGACTTCTTCTTTCCAGGCGTGGCGCACAGCGCCGTGTTGCGGGCCGACGGGGTCGAGCTGCAATGCAGTGGGCGGGCCGGGACCAAGTACGTGCCATTCGCCGATCTGGCCGGGATCACCGTCGAGATGCTCAGCCAACAAACCGCGATGCGGCTGATCGCCGTGCACTTCGACGGCATCGACGGGGAGCGGCAGTCGCTGGCGGGTATCGCCGAGGCAAAGGCGCGCGTGTTTCGCGACGTGGTGGAGCTGGCTTGCCGCCAGTGGTGTCGGCAACGACTGGAGGCGCACGCCCATGATCTGCGGGCGGCGGTGCAGTGGCTCGACCGGATGGGGGCGGCAGCGCACTACGTGCCGCGGCACCGCTGGACGCCACACGTCGATAGCCTCGTGGCGCTGCTCCAGGCGTTGCCGAGATCGGAGGCCTTCTTGGCCGACGCGGCGGACGCCGTGGCCGTAGGAGCGTTGCGGCGGCTGCGCGCGTTCGTGGGCGAAGCGGAGGCGGTGCGGGATGCGCTCAACCGGCGCTACCTCGACCATGCGGTCGAAACGGCGCCCCTGGAAGCACGGCTGACGCCATCGCAACGGCGGGCCGTCCTGACGGACGAAGATCGCACCCTGGTGGTGGCACCGGCAGGCTCCGGCAAGACGGCGGTGATGGCGGTGATGGCGGCGAAGATCGAGCACCTGCTGAAAGCGGGCCAGCGCACCCCGGGAGAAGTGCTGGCGGTAACCTTCACCAAGAAGGCCGCCGGCGAGCTGGCCGAGCGGTTGCAGCGTCGGGGCGTCGAGGGCGTGAAGGTCAGCACCATCGATGCGCTCGGCCTCGGCATCATCGGCGAAGCGCTGGGCGCCAAGCCGCCCGTGGGCAACTGGGCGGCCGATGCCCAAGCCCAGCTGGTCTTTCTCAACGAGACGATCGAGAGGCTGATCAGTAGCGACGTGGGCTTCGCACGGCGCGCCGCTGAATGGAACATCCAGCATTTTCGAGCTGAGCACAGCATCTTCGACTTCGGAACCTACGGCGATTACTTTGCCTATTTGAAGGCCGGCGGCAGGCGCACGCTGCAGGGTGAGCACGTGCGCAGCTTCGAGGAAGCAAAGATCGCCAATTTCCTGGCGTTGCACGGCATCGCCTACCAATACGAGAAGATCTATCCGCACGTGCCGAGGTCGCCCTACAAGAAGGCCTATCAACCCGATTTCTACCTCGATCAGTTCGGTATCTGGATCGAACACTTTGCGGTGGACGACGAGGATCGGACGCCGTCGTTCATCGATGGCAAGAAATATCTCGAAGAACGCGATTGGAAGCGCGCGCAGCACCAGCAGTACGGCAGCGTTCTGGTCGAGACGACCAGTGGCGAGAACGCGGCTGGGGTACTGTTGCCACGGCTTCGGGAAAAGCTGCAGAAGCTTGGGGTGACGTTCGCGCCGCTGCCGGCCCACGCGTTGATCGAGAAGCTGCGGGCCGACGGCCGCATCGTGCACTTTGCCCGCCTGGCGCAAGGTTTCCTGGCGCAGTGGCGGCACCGGCGCTTGGCGATGTACGAGGTGCGCAGTGCGTATCAGAACCAGGAACGGCATCGGCTGTTCTTGGAACTCTTCGGCCAAGTCCTCGGCGCTTACGAACAGCGGCTGCAGCTGGCGGGTGAGATCGACTTCGCCGACATGGTCCAGCAGGCGGCGGATCAGGCTGAGCCGGATGGCTATTACCGAAGCCCCTACCGAACCATTCTCATCGACGAATTCCAGGATGTGACCGCAGCGCAATTTCGCCTGATCACCGGTTTTCTGCGGCAGCGCGACGATGCGCAGCTCTTCGCCGTGGGCGACGATTGGCAGTCGATCTATCGGTTCAACGGCGCTGATGTGTCGATCATCAACGACTTCGAGCGGCGGGTGGCCCCGGCAGGTGTGGCGCGTGTCGCCATCGAGGAGACCTTTCGCAGCGTGGCGCCGATTGCAGCGGTGGCGCAACGGTTCGTGCGGGCCAATCCGCGTCAGAGCGAACGCGCGGTGGTGGCGGTGCGCGCGGCGGAACCGCCGAGGGTGACGGTGTGCTTCTATCAGAGTGCCGATTTCGAGCACTCGCTTCGTGCCCAACTCGGCGAGGTGGCGGCGAGGCTGGGCGCCGGCAGCGTTTTGGTGTTGGCGCGCTACCATCGCGCCAAGCCGGCCATCCTGGCCTTCCTGCAGAAGACCTATCCTGGTCTCGACCTCGACTTTGCTACCATCCACCAAGCCAAGGGCCTGGAGGCCGACTGTGTGATCGTCTTGGGGCTACGCAGCGGTAGCCATGGCTTTCCCACCGAGATCGACGACGACCCGGTGATGGACATGGTGCTGCCGGATCGGGAGCGCTTCGCCCATGCGGAGGAGCGGCGGTTGTTCTACGTGGCGTTGACGCGCGCCCGCGACCACGTTTGGGTCATGGCCGATGCCGAGGAGCCGTCGACCTTTGCCTTGGAACTCGCCCGCGATCCGGGGGTGTTGGTGACCGGCGACGACCCGCAGTTGGGCAAGCCGTGCCCCCTGTGCAGCACCGGCCGCCTCGCTGGCACTCCGATGAAATGCTCCAACGCCCCCCTCTGCCCACCCTGACCCCCCATCGCCAACCGCGTGGCGACGGCAGGGCCGTCGCCTGGGGGGCGCGGGGGGGGTATAGACCGGGTTGATCCCTGACATTTTGGACCGGGAGCATTCCTGACAGGAGCATGGGCTCGGATCGATGGGAGGTTCGAGCGATGCCGTTCGAGGAGAGCTCGGTGGTGGATGCGCGTGTGCGGTTGTTTGCGGACTATGCGAGTGGGGCGTTCACGGTGACGTCGCTGTGCGACGCCTATGGGATCAGCCGGGAGACGTTTTATTTTTGGCGGGCGCGTTGGGCGCGTGGGGAGGCGCGTTGGTACGAGGCGAGGAGTCGGGCGCCGCAACGCTGCCCGCATGCGACGCCGGCTTGGATGATCGAGGCGATCGTCGCGGAGCGGCGTCGTTTTCCTGGGTTTGGTGCGAAGAAGCTGCGGGCGCGTTTGCTGTTGGCGCGGCCGGAGGTGGCTTGGCCGATGCCGTCGACCATCGGCGGGATCTTGCAGCGTTCGGGGCTGATCACGGCCAAGCCGCGGCGCCGGCGGCCGCTGCCGCAGGGGGAGCGGGTGGCGGGTGCGGAGCGGGCCAACGGCGAGTGGGCGATGGACTTCAAGGGCTGGTTCCGGACCCGCGACGGGCAGCGGGTGGACCCGCTGACGGTGTCGGACAGCGCGAGCCGCTATCTCTTGTGGCTGGAGATCACGGCGCCGACCTACGCCGCGGTGCGGTCGTCGCTGCAGCGGCTGTTTCAGGCGGTTGGCCTGCCGGAGGCGATCCGGATGGACAATGGGACGCCGTTCGGCGGGCGTGGCGGCGGTGGCTTGTCGCAGCTGTCGGTGTGGCTGTTGAAGCTCCTGATCGAGCCGCGGTTCATCCCGCCCGCCAGCCCGCAGCACAACGGCCGCGAAGAGCGGCTGCATCGGACGCTGA
>RECO01000037.1 GCA_007694015.1 Geminicoccaceae bacterium | reverse complement strand
CCTCCGTAATGGTCGTTGGGACCGCACTGACGCGCCCAACGATCCGGAGGACGAACGCCATGAAACTCAAGACCCTGGCCCTACCGCTTGCCGCCTCGATCGCCACCGCGATGACCATGGCCGCAGGCCACGCCCAAGCCCAGTCCGCGGCGATGGAGAAGTGCTTCGGCGTTTCACTCGCCGGTCAGAACGACTGCGCCGCAGGGCCTGGCACCAGCTGCGCCGGCACGTCGACCGTCGACTATCAGGGCAACGCCTGGAAGCTGGTGCCGACCGGCACCTGCACCAACATCGAGCTGCCGGCGCAGGCCGACGGCACCCCGCGCACCGGCGCCTTGGAAGAGCTCGACCGCGACCTGCCGGCTGCCTGAACGCGACCCGCCGGGGCGGGCGCTCTGCCCGCCCCATTCCGCATCGGGAGCCCGCCATGAACCGCCTTCCTCCGACCGTCGGCTTGGGCTTCAAGCCCGAGCACTTCGCCGACATCGTCCGTCGGCCTGGTGCCGTCGGCTTCTACGAGGTCCATGCCGAGAACTACATGGGCGCCGGCGGCATGCCCCATGCCATGCTGGCCCGCCTGCACGACGATCATGCCCTGTCGCTGCACGGCGTCGGGCTGTCCATCGGCGGCGCCGGGGACCTCGACCCGGACCACCTCAGGCGCCTGCGCCGCCTCGTCGACCGCTACCGGCCGGAAAGCTTCTCGGAGCATCTCGCCTGGTCGAGCCACGGCAACACCTGGCTCAACGACCTCTTGCCGCTGCCCTACACCGACGCGACGCTCGCCACGGTCGCTGCGCACGTCGACCAGGTGCAGACGGCGCTGGGCTGCCGCATGCTGCTCGAGAACCCGGCGACCTACGTCACCTTCGAGGCATCGACCTGGAGCGAGACGGCGTTCCTCGCCGAGGTCGTCCACCGCACCGGCTGCGGGCTGCTCTTGGACGTCAACAACGTCTTCGTCTCCGCGATCAATCACCGCTTCGATGCGCGTGCCTATCTAGCCTCGTTTCCCCTGCACGCGGTCGGCCAGATCCATCTCGCGGGGCACGACACCGAGGACCTGCCGACGGGCCCGCTCCTGATCGACAGCCACGGCCGGCCCGTGGCCGATCCGGTGTGGACGCTCTACGCCGAGGTCATCGCCCGCACCGGGCCGCTGCCGACCCTGATCGAATGGGACGCCAACGTGCCACCGTTCGACGTGTTGCTCGGCGAGGCGGGCCGGGCCGAGGCGATCCTCGCCGCCGCCAGTGGGAAGATATCCCATGTCGCTTGAGCCGGATCACCAAGCCCTGCAGGCGAGCTTCAAAGCCGCACTTCGGCACGAGGCACCCCCGGCGGGGCTCGTCGGGGTCGACGACGACGACCGTGCCCTTCGCTTTGCGGTCTATCGCAACAACGTGCAGTACGGCCTGAGCCGCGCCCTGGCCGCCCGCTTTCCGGTCGTCGAACGGCTGGTCGGGCCGGCGTTCTTCCGGGCGATGGCAAGGGTGTTCATCGCCGCATCGCCCCCGCGCGACCCGGTTCTGCTCGGTTGGGGTGTGGACTTCCCCACATTTCTGGCGGGGTTTCCTCCGGTCGCAGCGCTGCCCTACCTGCCCGACGTCGCCCGACTGGAACTGGCGCGCGGCCGCGCCTTTCACGCCGCCGACGCCACGCCGGTAGCGCCCGAAATCCTGACCTCGTCGGATCCGGCCACGCTGCGCCTCGATCTCCATCCGTCCGTCGAGGCGTTTACGTCGGACCACGCCGCCGTGAGCATCTGGACGGCCCATCAGGCGGCAACGCCGCCGGGGCCCCTGCGCGCGGCGGGCGCCGAATGCGCCCTGATCGGCCGTCGGCCCGATCACACGGTGATCGTCGAGCCGATCGACACCGGCACGCACGACGTCCTTTGCGCCCTCGTTGCCGCCACACCGCTGGGTGTGGCGGCCGAACGGGGCGATCCCACGACCGCGCTCACGCTCCTGCTCCGCCACGGGCTGATCGTTGGTGCTGCGACCGGAGAACCTCGATGACCGTCTCGATCGAACGAACCAACCTGCCCGCCGGCGTTGCCACACGACTGTGGCACGTGATCCGCCGCGCCAATGGCCTGGCCGACCGGATCCCCTACGACCTGGTGGCGCTCGGCGCCCGTGTCTTTCCCGCTGCGGTGTTCTGGCAATCGGCGCGGACCAAGGTCGAGGGCTTTACGATCAAGGACTCGACCTTCTTCCTGTTCGAGCACGTCTACGCCTTGCCGGTCATTCCACCGGCTGCGGCGGCGGTGCTGGCGACGCTCGCCGAGCACGTCCTGCCGGTGCTGCTCGTCCTCGGCCTCTTCTCGCGTTTTGGGGCACTCGGCCTCCTGGTCATGACGGTCGTCATCCAGGTCTTCGTGTTTCCGGGTGCCTGGGTCACCCACGGCCTTTGGGCGGCAAGCCTGCTCCTGGTGCTCGCTCGCGGACCCGGACGCCTGTCCCTGGACCACGTCTTGAACCTCGACCCGGGTACCCGCCGCGCCTGATCCGCAGCCCTCCCCAAAGCGACCGTCAAGGTCTCGTGGCGTCAGCGCTTTGCACTTTGGGAATTGCGGTCCGAACTCGGTTGTGTCCGTTTCAGGCTGACTCCGCCCGTCCCAATGGGCTCCCCTTTTCGCCTTCCCCTTGCGCATCTCGCCCATGCCGCCTCTCGGGCTGCTTCGTCCCGACACGAGCTGACGGATAGCGTCAACTCGTTACGGCGGCGCACCCCGCTTTCGGGCTGAACCGTCGGGCTGAACCGCGTGCCATTAACATCCTTCGCAGCCCAAAAGGGCGGGGTCTCCGCCGAGAAATACCGATGATCGCAGGGCGTGCGATCCGGCGATCGCCCGGGGTCAGAGGCGATTATGGCTTGAATACCAGGTTCATGGTAATTTATCATTGATTGTGGAGTGGGAGGCTAATCGTGGTTGCAGAAGACTTTCACTTCGCTCGAACCGAGTTGGCGCGCGGCTACGCGGACGCGCTCATCGGGGCGTCGCCATTCCCGCAGCGCTCCGGGTTGGTACTCGCAGCACCCAGGCGGACCGGCAAGTCCACCTTCCTCAGGCGCGACCTGCAGCCGGAGTTGGCCCGACGCCGAGCCGTGACGGCCTATGTCGACCTCTGGTCCGACCGATCGCGCGACCCGGCGCTGCTGATCGTGGCGGCCGTGGCGGCTGCCATGAACGCCCTTCAGGGACCCGCAGCGCGCGCACTGCGCAGGATTGGGGTCCGTCGGGTGTCGATCGCGGGCTTCGCCGTCGAGCTCGACGGTAGGGGTGGGGCCGAAGCCACGTTGAGCGATGCCCTCACGGCCCTCGCCCGCGCTGCCGATGCGCCGGTCGTCTTGATCATCGACGAGGCGCAAGCGGCCTTGGCCAGCGACGCGGGCGTCACCGCGATGTTCGCGGTGAAGGCCGCGCGCGACTCGATCCAGCTCGAACACGGGAACGCGACCGGTTTTGGGCTGGTCTTGACGGGCAGCAACCGCGACAAGCTCGCCGACCTGGTGCAGAGCCGCGAGCAGCCGTTCTTCGGCGCCTCCGTCACCGACTTTCCTCTGCTCGATCGCAACTACGTCGAAGCCTACGTCGCTTGGCTCAACGAACGCCTCGCCAGCGACAATCAGATCCAGGCCGATGCAGCTTGGCGAGCGTTCGAGCTGCTCGGTCGTCGGCCTGAACTGCTGCAGGAGGTCCTGCGCGAGATCGCGCTCGGCGCGCGTGGCTCGGGCGGGCTTCACCTGGCAATCACCGCGCGTGCGGGGGAACTCCGCCGCCGCCTCTGGCGCCAGTACGAAACGGACTGCGACGGCCTCGGCGCGTTGCCGATGGCGGTACTGCGGCTCGTCGCCACCGAAGGCTCCAGGCTTTCGCCCTTTTCCGTCGAGACACGCCAGAAGCTGGCGTCGGCCATCGGTGCGGAGACGGTCCCCAACAGCAGCGTTCAGAATGCGCTTGCAACGCTCCGTGACCGCGGTCTCGTCTGGCGCTCGGCCCGCGGCGACTACGCCCTCGAAGACCAGGGCCT
>RECO01000096.1 GCA_007694015.1 Geminicoccaceae bacterium | reverse complement strand
CTCGTAAGGCGTTGATAACGAATTGAAAAACGCGATTCTGGGTTCGTTTCGTCATTCGGGGTTTCTGACGCCGTCGGCGCCTCGACCACACCGCAAATCCTACACCAAATAGGCCTGGTGTCCTAGCTGTCCCGCCAAGTCCGACGGCCCTGGCCGTCGGTCGGGGGGTGCGGGGGGCCAAAGCCCCCTGCATCTTCCGCCCCCGTCACATGCACCACCGGCACTGGTGGCCCCCTCGGCCAGCCGCTACGACAGCCGGATGCGTCCCGCTTTCACCCGCACCGTGCTGCCGCTGGCGCTTTGCCAGTCCTACCTGTTCGCCGGCAACACCATCGTCATTTCGACGACGGCCCTCGTCGGGGCGTTGTTGGCGCCGAGCCCGCTCATGGCGACGGTGCCGATGGGGCTCCAGTTTCTGGGCATGGTTTCGGCGTCGATGCCGGTGTCGCTGTTGATGGGCCGGCACGGGCGTGGGCTCGGCTTTTCGCTCGGCGCTGTGCTCGGCATGCTGGCTGGTCTGGTCGGGGCGGCGGCGATCGTCCTGGGGCAGTTCTGGCTCTTTTGCATCGCCACCTTTCTTTACGGCACCTATGCGGGGGCTTCGGCCTTTTTCCGCTTTGCGGCGGCGGAAGCGGTCGAGGGGCCGCTGAAGGCGCGGGCGATTTCCTGGGTGCTGCTGGGCGGCATCCTGGCGGCGTTCGTCGGCCCGGCCTTGGCCGACGCTTCGAAGGATTGGTTGGCGCCGTTTCTGTTCGCCGGGTGTTTTCTGGTGGTGACGGGCCTCGCGAGCCTGATGCTGGCGACGGTGCAACTGACCCGCTTCGCGCCGCTCTCGACCGCGGGCGGCGGGACCGGCGGGCGGCCGCTTGGGGAGATCGTGCGGCAGCCGCGCTTTTTGGTGGCGCTCGCCAGTGCTGCTGTGGGCCAGAGCGTGATGTCGTTCCTGATGGTGGCGACGCCACTCGCCATGATCGGTTGCGGCCATGCCTTCGGCGACGCGACCATGGTGATCAAGTGGCACGTGGTGGCGATGTTCGCGCCGAGCTTCGTCACCGGTCAACTGATCCAGCGGTTCGGCGTCGAGCGGATCATCGTCACCGGTGCCTTGTTGAACCTCGGCTGCGTCCTGGTGAACACCCAGGGCCTGGAGGTCGTGCATTTCTGGTTGGGGCTGGTCCTGCTCGGGGTGGGCTGGAACTTCATGTTCGTCGGCGGCACGACGCTCTTGACCCGCGCCTACGCGCCCGAGGAGCGGGCCAAGGTCGAGGGCATCAACGAGGTCGCCATGTTCTCGACGGTGGTGCTCGCCAGCGGCGCCAGCGGCGCCATGCTGGAGATCATGGGCTGGGCCGCCATGAACCTTTTGGTCATCGCACCGATCGTTGCCGTAACCATTGCCGTGTTTCTCCTGGCGCGGGCCGAAGCGCGCCCGGCGTGAGCGTATTGCTGCGTTGCAGCAAATGCCTTGCGAGGCAGCGTGTCGGATCCTATGTTGCAGTGCAGCATCGAAGGGTGCAACGCGACGCAACGAGGAGAGACGTCATGGCTACCGAGACCCCGAAGTTCGAGATGCCCAAGTTCGAGATGCCGAAGTTCGCCAACATGGACCCCGAGGCCCTGATGGCGACGCATCGCCGCAATCTGGAGGCGATGACCAGCGCCAGCCAGATCCTGGCCGACGGCATGAAGACCCTGGCGCAGCGTCAGGCCGAAATCATGCAGGCCCGCATGAGCGCCTTCGGTCAGAAGGTCGAGAGCTCGGTCAAGGCGAAAGAGGTGGCACCGGTCGACGGCCAGATCGACGAGGTGAAGGCGGCCTACGAGCAGATGCTCGCCGACACCAAGGAGTTGGTCGAGATCGTGGCCAAGGCACAGACCGAGGCTTTGCAGGTCGTCAACCACTGCCTGCTCGCCAACTTCGACGACATGAAGAAGCTGGCCGCCTGATCCGCGCGGTCCGCTGAAGAAAGCGGTCCGCTGAAGAAAAGAGCCCAGAGGGGAGCCGTGCACGCTCGCTAAGCCCCTTGTCCACGCGATCAGGGCCCATGGCTGTACGAGCCATGATCGCGTCGGTCACTTCTTGCAGCGTGAGCGCGGCGTTGGTGACGGTCGGGGAGCCAAAGGGGGCGGCAAGCCCCTGGTGCTTGGCTCTCCAGCCTGCCTCACGTGCGGGCGGAGCCGACGAGCTCGGCGCGGGCACCGACGGTGAGGACGGCGGTCTCGCCAGGGGCGAGCCGTGGCACCGCGTTTTGGCCGAACACGGGCTTGCGCAGGATCGGGTGCAGCCGCATCTGGCGCAACATCGCCAAGGGCTGGTCGCCGTGCGGCTCGCCGGTTTCCTGGTCGATGGTGGTGACGATGCAGCGGTCGCAGGGCTTCACCAGGTCGAGCATGGCGCCGCCCGCCACGACCAGCCGGTCGTGGTCGTCCTCCGCCCAAGCCGGCATGTCGGCCAGTACCACATTGGGCCGGAAACGGTCCATGCCGACGGGCTCCGCACCGCGTTCCAACAGCCATTCGTCGAGCACCACCAGGC
This sequence comes from Geminicoccaceae bacterium, assembly GCA_007694015.1. Lineage (GTDB taxonomy): Bacteria > Pseudomonadota > Alphaproteobacteria > Geminicoccales > Geminicoccaceae > RECO01. The sequence goes on along the minus strand of RECO01000096.1, from coordinate 16,051 downwards.
TCGATTCGTTGGTGACGAGCACCGGAAAGCCGTCGGCAAAGGCGGTCTCGGCACCCAACGGCGCCACCGTCGGATCGCACGCGCGCCTGGCCTCCGGGGCAAAGCGGACCAACTTGACCGGGGCGCCGACCAGATCGGCCAGCGCCTCGCCAACCGGCCCCTCGACCGGCAATGCGAGAACCTCGTCGCCCCAGACCCGAGCGGTCAGGGGGGCCGCGACGCCAGCTTCGTCGACGTCGAAGCGCACCCCTTCGATCTGCACCCGCAACCCGCCTTCAGCACCGATGCTGCAGTGGATGCGCGCCAAGGCCGGGTGCTCGCGCTGCGTCAGCACCCGGCCGCTCGGCGTCACCACGGCATAGCGGCGATCATGGGCGAGGCCCTTGGCCTCCAGCGCCGCGCTCGCCAGCGGCACGGCGGCGCAGCCCTTGATCGGGTAGACGAAGAGCCCGGCGATGCGCCCCTGGACGTCGACCATGCCTAAGCGACCAAGCTGCCGACACGGGCGAGCGAGCGGGGGGCTGGCACCCCGTAGCGGTCCAACGCCGGCTGCAGGATGCGCTCGACCTCGCCGCGGCCGAGTTGGTCCATGAGGGCGCAAGGCGGTTTGGCGAGCTTCAGGGCTTGCTGCGCCCCATGGTCGATCACGGCCGGCTCCGCCACGCCTTCGTCGAGGGCCTGAAGCGTCGGCAAAAAGGCACCGAGCCGCAAACGGTCAGCGATCGCTCCGGCCCGCGCTTCGGGCACCTCCCCCGGGGTCTCGATGGTCCATTTGCCGTCGCCGTCGCCCGTCGCCACCATCGACGCCGCCGGCGCATAGAAGGGCCCGAGCGGACCGAGATTGCGGATGGCGTGCAGGTTGATCCGCGGCTTGATGATGTTCATGACGAAGAACGGGCCGGCGGCAGCGCCGAGCGCGTCCTTGGCCACGGCGTCGATCTCGCCGGTCGTGCCCAGCCCCTCGTCGAGGCAACGCGCCGCCTCGTTGGTGTAGGGGCAAAAGAACCGGTTGATGGCAAAGCCGTACTGGTCGTTGCAGGGCAACGGGTCCTTGCCGGTCGCCCGGCAGAAGGCCATGGCCGCCTCGAAGGTCGCCGCCGACGTCGCCGCCCCGCGCACCACCTCGACGATCGGGTTCACCTGCGCCGGACTGAAATAGTGCAGCCCCAAGAAGCGTTCGGGCTGCGTGATGTTCGCCTGCAGATCGCTCACCTTGAGACAGCTCGTATTGGTGGCGACCAAGCAGTCCGGCCGCAGCACGTCGGCCAGCGAGCGAAACAGACGCGCCTTCAAGTCGAAGTCCTCGAACACCGCCTCGATCACGAGATCGCAGTCGGCCAGGTCCTCGACATCGTCGGCGGCCTCGATCCGCGCCCCGGCCGCGGCCGCCGCCTCGCCGGTCATGCGGCCCTTCTCGGCCTGGCGGGCGTAGAAGCTCTCGGCGTCGGCCTTGGCCTTTGCCAAGCTGCTCGGCTGGGCGTCGACCAGGCGCACGCGCAGGCCGTGGGCGGCGCTGGCGATGGCGATGCCACTGCCCATGGTACCCGCGCCGACGATGCCGAGCGTCAGGATGGCCATCGTGCTGCTCCTCTATTTTGGCGCCCCCACGACGCTGGTGGTAGACCGACCGGGTGGCCTGTCAAGCGCCGGGGTCTGGCGCCGGGCCGCGCACGACGTACATCCTTGCCGAATGCACAGCGGAGAAGCCGATGATCGATCTCTACACCTGGGGCACCCCCAATGGCCGCAAAGTCTCGATTCTGCTGGAGGAACTGGGGCTGCCCTACACCGTGCACCCGATCGACATCGGCAAGAACGAGCAATTCGACCCCGCCTTTCTGCGCATCTCGCCCAACAACAAGATTCCGGCCATCGTCGACCACGACACCGGCCAGACGCTGATGGAATCGGGCGCCATCATGATCTACCTGGCGGACAAGACGGGCCGGTTCCTGGCGCCCTCCGGAGCCGAGCGCTACGCGGCGCTCGAATGGCTGATGTGGCAGATGGGGGGGCTCGGGCCGATGCTGGGCCAGGTGCATCATTTCCTGCACTTCAATCCCGGCAAGGCGCCCTACGCCGAAGACCGCTACGCCAAGGAAGCGCAGCGGCTCTACGGCGTGATGGACCGCCGCCTCGCCGAACGGCCCTATCTGGCCGGCGACTACTCGATCGCCGACATGGCCTGCTGGCCGTGGGTGTCGCGCTTCGAGTGGCAGCGCGTCGATCTGACCGCATTTCCCAACGTCAAGCGGTGGTATCTGGCAATCAGCGCCAGGCCTGCCGTCGAGCGCGGTTATCACGTGCCGACAGCGCAGGCCGGCATCCCGCAGCCCTGACGGCCCGACGAGAGGGGAAAGCCCATGTACGTGATCAAAAAGCCCGGCTGGGCGATGCCGGAGCGATCGGCGACGCCCGAGCACCTCGTGGTGAACCGCCGGCACGCGATGGGCCTCGCCGCCGGCGGCGTCGCCCTCGCGGCCTTGCCCAAGCCTGCGGCAGCCAGCGATTTTCTGGCCGAACTCTACCCGGCCCCCCGCAACGAGCGCTTCGTGCTCGACCGCCCGCTGACCGACGAGAGCGTCGCCACGTCCTACAACAATTTCTACGAATTCGGCTCGCACAAGCAGATCGCCCGCGCGGCGCAACGGCTGCAACTGGAGCCCTGGGAGGTCGTCATCGACGGCCTGGTCGAACGGGAAATCCGCCTGGACGCGGCCGACCTGATCCGGCGCTTCGATTTGGAGGAACGGCTCTATCGGCTCCGCTGCGTCGAGGCGTGGGCGATGGCGGTGCCTTGGACGGGCTTTCCCCTGAAGGACCTCGTCGCCTTCGCCAAGCCTTTGGGCGGTGCCAAATATCTGCGCATGGAAACCTTCCTCGACCCGTCGATGGCACCCGGCCAGCGGCAATTCTGGTACCCCTGGCCCTATGTCGAGGGGCTGACCATGGCCGAGGCCACCAACGAGTTGAGCTTCATTGCCACCGGCATGTACGGCCGGCCGATCCCGCGGCAGAACGGCGCGCCCTTGCGGTTGGCGGTGCCGTGGAAATACGGCTTCAAGTCGATCAAGTCGATCCGCCGCTTCACCTTCACCGCCGAGCGGCCGCTGAGCTTTTGGGAGGAATTGCAGGGCTCGGAATACGGCTTTTGGGCCAACGTCAATCCCGAGGTGCCGCACCCGCGCTGGAGCCAGGCCGAGGAGCGGATGATCGGCACCGACGAGATGATCCCGACCCAGCTGTTCAACGGCTATGGCGAGTTCGTCGCCCACTTGTACGAGGGCATGGCGGACGAGCGCCTATTCATGTAGCAGCGATAGGTGAAATCGAAGGTTGCGCCGCGGCCGTGATTGCAAAATGGGCAGTATTCACACGGGTCTTCATGTTGCGCTGCAGCAAAACACTCGACTTTGCTCAAAAGTCGAATGACACACTTGACCCTGTGGCAGAAGTGGCGCAGAAAACAAAAAAAAGGCCGGGTCAGAGACCCGGCGAGCTTGATCAGGGAGGCTAAACGTCTGGGACGGAGGCGAACCTCCGCGATCGGAAAACCGATCGGGGCCGGAGCCCAGCAACAAGTCAACCCAGACCCTTGCTGCGCTGCAATAACTAGCGTGTTCGACGATGCCGCGCTAGCCCTAAACCGCATGGCAGCGGTGCGACATTGCGCCGATCCGGTTCGCACCACCCGACGTAGACGGCTGCGGACGCCCTACCAGGCGTCCTCGCCTTGCACCTTTTCCAGCAGAAAATCGCGGAACACCGCCACCCGCTTCGAATTCCTGAGCTCCTCGGGATAGACGAAGTACGAGGTGAAGGACGGCCCTTCGATGTGCGGCAGCACCCGCACCAGCTTGCGGTTGTGGACGAGATAGTCCGGCAGGGTGGCGATGCCGAGGCCCGCTTCCGCCGCCTTCAGCATGGCGATGACGTTGTTGACCGTCAGCTTCGCCTGGCGCAGCGGCTCGCGCTCGGCTTGGCCGACGTGGATCAGCCAGTTGAGGCTCGGCGCCGGCGGTGCGGTCTCGTTGCCGTAGACGATCAGCGCGTGGTGATCGAGGTCCTGCAAGGATTGCGGCGCGCCGTTGCGCTGCACGTAGCTCTCGGCCGCATAGAGATGGGTGTGGCCGGTCATCAGCTTGCGGCGGACGAGATCCGGTTGCGTTGGCGGATGCAGGCGGATGGCCACGTCCGCCTCGCGCATGGCGAGGTCGACCTCGCTGTCCTGCACCAACAGGGTCAGCGTGATGTCGGGATAGCGTTGGCAGAACTCGTCGAGATGCGCGGTCAGCCAGCCGGCCCCGAAACCGATCGTGGTGTTGATGCGCAGATGGCCGGCGGGGCGGTCCTTGCTCTCGCTCAGCTGCATCTCGGCGTCGCGCATCTTGGCCGCGACCGTGCGTGCCGCCGCCTGCAGGATCTCGCCCTGCTCGGTCAGCACCAGCCCCCGCGCGTGGCGGTGGAACAAGGGTGTCCCGAGGTCCTCCTCCAACGCCCCCATCTGCCGGCTGATCGCCGACTGGCTCAGGTTCAAGCGGTCGGCCGCCTTGGTGAAACTGCCGGCCTCGGCGACGGCATGAAAGACCCGGATCCGGTCCCAGTCGAGCACGCTCATGCGCCGGCCGCACTGTCGAAGGTCGCCCGCGTCGGCAGCTCGGCCAGGTATTTTTCCGCTTCCAAGGCGGCCATGCAGCCGCTGCCGGCCGAGGTCACGGCCTGGCGGAAGATCTTGTCCTGCACGTCGCCCGCGGCGAAGAACCCCGCAACGTCGGTCCGGGTACTGTCCGGATAGGTCAACACGTAGCCCCCCTCGTCCATCGACACCTGGCCCTTCACGAGTTGCGTGGCCGGATCGTGGCCGATGGCGATGAACACGCCATGCACGTCGAGCACCTGCTCGACCTCGCTCCTCACGTGGCGCACGCGCAGGCCCGTGACGCCCGGGGGATCGCTCTCGCCGACGATCTCGGCGACCACGTGATCCCACAGCACCGTGATCTTGGGGTGGCGCAACAGTCGCTCCTGCAAGACCTTCTCCGCCCGCAGCGCATCGCGGCGATGGACCAGCGTCACCTGCTCGCACATCTGCGCCAGGTAGAGCGCCTCTTCGACCGCCGCGTTGCCGCCCCCCACCACGGCAACCTTGCGGCCGCGGTAGAAGAACCCGTCGCAGGTGGCACAGGCCGACACACCGAAGCCCATGAAGCGCTGCTCGCTCGCCAAGCCGAGCCATCGCGCCTTCGCACCGGTGGCGAGAATGACGGCGTTCGCGGTGTAGAGCGCGCCGCTGTCCAGCTTCATCGCGAACGGCCGCTCGCCCAAATCCAGGCTGGTCACCACGTCGGCGACGAGCTCGGTGCCGCAATGCGCCGCCTGCTTGGCCATTTGCTCCATCAGCCAAGGCCCCTGGATGACCTCGGCGAAGCCCGGATAGTTCTCGACGTCGGTGGTGATCGAGAGCTGCCCGCCCGGCTGCAAGCCCTGGAACAGCACCGGCGCCAAATTGGCCCTGGCCGCGTAGATGCCGGCCGTGTAACCGGCGGGCCCGGCACCGATGATGGCCAGCTCGACGTGCCGCACCGCAACCATGACGTTCTCTCCCGGATCGATGAGCCCGTATACTAGAGCGCATCGCGAAAAGGTAGAACCTCCACGATCAAGCTGGAGGCAAGGCTGGCGGCTCGTGAACGCCGCTGCACTGGCCTTGGCTCGCCGTTGGCTTGGCTGGGCCCGCCCGCGCGTGGATCAAGCGGGCGAGGCGTTTCGCTTCGTCGAGGGGGGGTGGGGTGGGGGGCAGGTCGGCGTGCCAGGGTTGGACGTAGCCGGCGGCCGTCAGGGCGTCGACGAGGTGGCGGAGCTTGGCCGGCAGGTGGCGGGGCCGAAAGACGTGGACGGGGCGGCCGGTGGCGGCGGCTTCGCTCAGCATCGAGGCGCTGTCGGCGGTGACGACGACGCGATCTGCCGCACCCAGGAAGGCGCGAAGCGGGTTTTGGGCCGTGCCGTCGAAGCGGTGCACGAAGCGGGGGGCCGCGAGGGCGTCCACGAGGGCGCTCGCCAAGCGCTCGGGCGTGCGCCGGCTGGTGGTGATCAGGAGGCTGGCGCGGGCCACTGCCGCCAAGGCCGACAATTCGGCGATGAGGCGGGCCTCGTCGTGCGCGTCGAAGCGGACGCTGCCGCTCGGGCCGCCGACCAGGACGGCGAAGCGGGGAGGGGGCAGGGCACGGGCCCCCGCCGGCAGGTCGCCTTTGGCCGCATCGAGGCTGGCGCGATCGAAGGGGTGCGGCGCGCCCAGGGTCGCCACGACGTTACCGCGCGTCGGCGGTGCGTCGTGCGCCGGAATGGCAACCAGGTCCAAGCCCTGCAACCGGGCCGGTCGCATGAGCTGGACGAGGAAGCTGTGGCCGCCGCTGGCCCGTTTGATCCAGCGCGCCACCGGTGCCGTGCGCCGGCCGGCGGCCACCACGAGGTCCGGCCAAGGCGGTTGCAGCCGGGCGCGGGTCTCGGCCGTAAGGTGAAGGATCAGCCCCAGGGGGAGTTGATCACAGGGGCCGAGATTGAGGCGATAGTGGAGGTCGATCAGGCGATGCGGGGCGCCGAGGGCGCGGACGACGCCCCGGACCTGCTGCTGATGGCCGATGCGGTCGTCGAGCAGCCCCCAGACCAGAGCTTCGGGCTCAGCCGAAACGCACCTCCAGGATTTCGAAGTAGCGCACGCCGCCAGGGGTCGAGACCTCGACCGTGTCGCCGGCCTCCTTGCCCAACAGGGCCTGGGCGACGGGCGAGTTGATCGACAAGAGGCCGCTCTCGATTTCGGCTTCGTCCGGGCCGACGATGCGATAGGCCTTTTCCTCGTCGGTCTCCTCGTCGACCAGCTTGACCTTGGCGCCGAACATGATCTTCGAGCCGTGCTGCTTGGTGATGTCGATGACCTCGGCGCGTGCCAGCTTGTCTTCCAGCTCGATGATGCGGCCCTCGATGAAGCTCTGACGTTCCCGGGCCGCGTGATATTCGGCGTTTTCGGACAAATCTCCATGCTCGCGGGCATCGGCGATCTGTTTGATCACCGAAGGGCGCTCCTCGGACTTGAGCCGCTTCAATTCAGCGACCAGGCGCGTGTGGCCTTCCGGAGTCATCGGTGTTTTCGTCAACATGAATGGTCGCCCCGAACGTCGTTATGGCGCCGCTGGCGGACCAGCGGCGCTTATCGAAGAACTTATGTTAGGGGTGCGGCGTAGGATTGCAACGGCCGGACGTCCAACGGCCCCTTGCGCAGGGCTTGCATGGCGCGGACGGCCGCTTTGGCACCGGCGGCGGTGGTGTAGTAGGGCACCCGCCCCTGCAGCGCCGCGCGCCGCAGCTCGAAGCTGTCGCGGATGGCCTGTTGGCCTTCGGTCGTGTTGATCACCATGGCGATCGCCTGGTCCGCCAAAAGGTCGACCACGTGCGGACGGCCCTCGTGCACCTTGTTGACCAAGGCCACCTCGAGCCCGGCTGCGGCCAGCGCCGCCCGCGTGCCGCTGGTGGCCACCACCGCGAACCCCATGGCCAAAAGATCGCGCACGCAGCCGATCAGCGCCGGCTTGTCGGCGTCACGCACCGACACGAAGACGGTGCCGGACGATGGCAAATGCGCCCCGGCGCCGAGCTGCGACTTGGCGAAGGCGCGGCCGAAGTCCTGGTCCAGCCCCATGACCTCGCCGGTCGACTTCATTTCCGGCCCGAGCAACAGATCGACGCCCGGGAACTTGGCGAAGGGGAAGACGGCCTCCTTGACGGCGACGTGATCGACCACGGGCACCGCCGGCAACAGGTCCTCGAGCCGCTCGCCGGCCATGACCCGCGCGGCGATCCGGGCGATCGGCCGGCCGATGGTCTTGGCGACGAACGGCACCGTGCGCGAGGCGCGCGGGTTGACCTCGAGCACGTAGACCTCGCCGTCCTTGATGGCGAGCTGGAGGTTCATGAGCCCGCGCACGGCCAAGGCCTTGGCCAAGGCTTCGGCCTCGACGTGGATGGCGTCGATGGTGGCGCGATCGAGCGAATAGGGCGGCAGGGAACAAGCGCTGTCACCCGAGTGGATGCCCGCCTCTTCGATGTGCTCCATGACGCCCGCCACCACCACGTGCGTGTCGTCGGCGACCACGTCGACATCGACCTCGATCGCCTGTTCCAGATAGCGGTCGAGCAAAATCGGCCCGCCGCCGGTGTCGTGGTCGAGGCTCGCCATGAAGTCCTTGACGTCGTCCGGGCCGTGGACGATGCGCATCGCGCGCCCGCCCAGGACATAGGAGGGGCGCATGACCAGGGGAAAACCGATCGCCTCGGCCGCGGCCAGCACGTCCTCGTTCGGCTGGCAGATGGCGTTGGCCGGCTGCTTCAGGCCCAACTCGTCCAACAGGTCCTTGAACCGCTCGCGGTCCTCGGCCAGGTCGATGCTGTCGGGCGGCGTGCCGAGTACGGGAATGCCGGCTGCTTCCAAGGCCGGCACCAGCTTCAAGGGCGTCTGCCCGCCGAGCTGGACGATGGCGCCGACGAGGCGGCCACGCTCGGCCTCGCGCCGGCACACCGCGACCACGTCCTCGGCGACCAGGGGCTCGAAATAGAGCCGGTCGGCGGTGTCGTAGTCGGTCGAGACGGTTTCGGGATTGCAGTTGACCATGATGGTCTCGTAGCCCGCCTCGCGCAGGCCCTGGACGGCATGGACACAGCAATAGTCGAACTCGATGCCTTGGCCGATCCGGTTCGGCCCGCCGCCGATGATGACGATCTTGTCGCGCTCGCTGGGCTCGGCCTCGCAGTCGGCGACGCCGCCCGGCACGTTCGGCCGCTCGTAGCAGCCGTAGAGATAGGGTGTGGGCGACGGGAACTCGGCGGCACAGGTGTCGATCCGCTTGTAGACCGGGACGACGCCCAAAGCCTCACGGCGACGGCGCACCTCGGCCTCGGGCACGCCATGGAGATGCGCGAGCCGGCGGTCGGAAAAGCCCATCGCCTTCAGCGCGACGAACCCTTCGGCGTCGCTGGGCAGACCGTCCGCCAACACCCGCTGCTCGGCCTGCACGATGTCGTGGATCTGACGGAGGAACCAGGGATCGTAGGCGGTCGCCTGCTGGATCACCTCCAAGGGCACGCCGAGCCGCATGGCCTGGGCCGCGATCCGCAGGCGCTGCGGCGTCGCCCGGCTCAACGCCGCCCGGCAGGCCGCCTCGACGTCGTCACCGGGAACCCCCGGGATGGCGATTTCGTCCAGGCCGGAAAGGCCGGTCTCCAGCGAACGCAGCGCCTTTTGCAAGCTCTCGGCGAAGGTCCGGCCGATCGCCATCGCCTCGCCGACCGACTTCATCTGCGTGTTCAGCACACCCTCGGTCTCGGGGAACTTCTCGAAGGTGAAGCGCGGGATCTTGGTGACGACGTAATCGATGGTCGGCTCGAAGCTCGCGGGCGTCACGCCGGTGATGTCGTTCTGCACCTCGTCGAGCGTGTAGCCGACGGCAAGCTTCGCCGCGACCTTGGCGATCGGAAAACCCGTGGCCTTGGAGGCGAGGGCCGAGGAGCGCGAGACGCGCGGGTTCATCTCGATCACGACCATTCGGCCCGAGGCGGGGTCGATGGCGAACTGCACGTTGGAACCGCCGGTGTCGACGCCGATTTCGCGTAAGACCGCGATCGAGGCGTTGCGCATCAGCTGATATTCGCGGTCGGTCAGGGTCAGCGCCGGGGCGACCGTGATGCTGTCGCCCGTGTGCACGCCCATCGGGTCGACGTTCTCGATCGAGCAGATGATGATGCAGTTGTCCGCGTGATCGCGGACCACCTCCATCTCGAATTCCTTCCAGCCGAGGACCGATTCCTCGACCGCCACCTGGGTGATCGGCGAGGCTTCGAGCCCGCCCTTGACGATGCGCTCGAACTCGGCGCGGTTGTAGGCGATGCCGCCGCCGGTGCCGCCGAGGGTGAAGGAGGGGCGGATGATCGCCGGCAGGCCCGTCTGTTCCAGGGCCGCCCACGCCCCTGCCATGTCGGTGACGATGAAGCTCAGCGGCATTTCCAGTCCGATGCGCGCCATCGCCTGGCGAAACAGGTCGCGGTCTTCGGCCATGTTGATCGCGTCGACCTTGGCGCCGATCAGCTCGACGCCGTAGCGCTCGAGCGTGCCGTCATCGGCCAGGGCCCGCGCGGTGTTCAACGCCGTCTGCCCGCCCATGGTCGGCAAGATGGCGTCGGGCCGCTCCCGTTCGATGATCTTGGCGACGATCTCGGGTGTGATCGGCTCGACATAGGTGGCGTCGGCCATCTCTGGATCGGTCATGATCGTGGCCGGGTTCGAGTTGACGAGGATCACCCGGTAGCCCTCGTCGCGCAGCGCCTTGATCGCCTGGGTGCCGGAATAGTCGAACTCGCAGGCCTGGCCGATGACGATGGGCCCGGCGCCGATGACCAGGATGGAGTGGATGTCGGTGCGTTTGGGCATCTACCGCGTTATCCGGTTGGGTTGTTCGCCACCCATCCCACACCCCCCGCCAGGCCGCCCCATGGCATCGTACACTCGTGGGTGGCCGGGCGGGGGTGTGGGATGGTCTGGCATGTCGAACAGCGCGCTAGCGCGTTTTCGAGGCTTGGGGGCGCAACAGGGCGTCGAAGCGATCGAACAGATAGGCGCTGTCCTGGGGACCGGGCGCGGCCTCCGGGTGGTATTGGACGGAAAAGGCCGGCCGTCCCTCGACGACGAGACCCTCGACCGTGCCGTCGAACAAGGAGAGATGGCTGACGGCCACGCCCTTCGGCAAACTCTCGGCCTCGACCGCGAAGCCGTGGTTCTGCGAGGTGATCTCGACCTTGCCGGTGGCGAGGTCCTTGACCGGGTGGTTGGCGCCGTGGTGGCCGAAGGGCATCTTCACCGTGCGCCCCCCGAGGGCGAGGCCCAAGAGCTGGTGGCCGAGGCAGATCCCGAACAAGGGCTTGCCGGTCTGCAAGAGGTCCTGGATCACCGGCACCGCATAGACGCCGGTGGCCGCCGGATCGCCCGGACCGTTGGAGAGGAAGATGCCGTCCGGAGCCAGCGCCATGATCTCGGCGGAGCTGGTGCTCGCCGGCACCACGGTGACGCGAAAACCGCGCTCGGCCAGGTGGCGGAGGATGTTGCGCTTGGCGCCGTAGTCGATGGCGACGACGTGCGCCCCGTCGCCCGAGCCGGCGGCAAAGCCTTCGCCGAGCCGCCACAGGCCCTCGTCCCAGGCATAGCGCTGACGGCAGGTTACGCCGGCGGCCAGGTCCAGGCCTTCCATGTCGGGGGCGGCCAGCACCTCGGCGCGCAACACCTCGATGGCGGCCTGGAGATTGCTTGGGGTAAGGTCGCTGGCGGCGACGATGCCGGCGGTCTGCGCCCCCTGGTCGCGGAGATGACGGGTTAGCCGCCGCGTGTCGATGCCGGCGATGCCAACCAAGCCGTGCGCGTCGAGCCAAGCGTCGAGGGCCTGCAGTGCCCGGAAATTCGATGGCAGGGTGGGATCGGCGCGCACGACCAGTCCACGGGCGACGGGCGTGGCCGCCTCCGGATCCTCGTCGTTGGTGCCGACATTGCCGATATGCGGGAAGGTGAAGGCGACGATCTGCCCGGCATAGGAGGGATCGGTCAGCACTTCCTGATAGCCGGTCATGGCCGTATTGAAGACGACTTCGCCGACGGCATGGCCTTTGCGGCCGAGGGCGCGGCCGTGGAACAGGCTGCCGTCCTTCAAGAGAAGCGCGGCGTCGGCGGGGTGCGGCGATGGCATGGTGAAGCTCACGGAGGGCGGTGAAGCAAACCGCCCGGCACTGGTAGTGAGCCGTTGACAGTCCGTCAAGCAACGACCACCTCCTAGGCTCCATCGCCCGGGAGGTGTCGACCACCGGCAGTTCACCGGCAGCCATGAGAGCGGATGCTTCGATGCATGACGGGATCAGGGATCGCCTGCAGGTCCGGCTCCGCGAAGCCGAACGCCACGAGGACGATTGCGCGGCCAGCACGTTGCGGTTGATCCTGACGGCGATCCGCGATCGCGATCGGGCGGCGGAGAGCCGCGGCAGCGAGCCGGTCGGCGATGGTGCCATTCATGACATGCTGGTGGAGATGGTCCAGCAGCGCAAAGCCGAGATCGATCGCTGCGAGCGCTGTGGTCAGTTGGAGCTGGCCGACCGCGAGGCCCGCGAGATCGCCACCATCGAGGCGTTCTTGCCCAAGCGGCTGGAGAAGAAGGACATCGCCAAAGCGGTCGATGCCGCCATCGCCGAGGTGCATGCGGTCGAATTGCGCGATGCGGGCCGGGTGATGTCGGTGTTGAAAGCGCGCCACGCCGGCGAGTTGGACCTGCAAGCCGCCAAGCGAATGCTCACCGAGCGTCTGCACTGAGCCGATCTGCGATGGGCCGCGTCCGGGAGCCGGCGCTTGGGTGAACTCGACGACTTCAAGGCCAGACTGCCGATCCTGCCGATCGTTCGCCGGCACGTTCGATTGCAGCGCGCAGGCCCCCTCTGGAAGGGGCTCTGCCCGTTTCACCAAGAAAAGACCCCCTCCTTCACCGTTACCGAAGCCCGCGGCACCTATCATTGCTTCGGCTGCGGTGCGCACGGCAACGGCATCGACTTCTTGATGGAGTTGGAGGGGTTGCCGTTCGGCGAGGCGTTGGCGCGCGCGGCGGAACTCACCGGGCTGGAGCCGCCGGCACGCGTCCGGCCCGACCCGGAGCGGGCCAAGGCGCTGGCGCTCAGCGACGTGCTGGAAGAAGCCGCCCTCTGGTTTCGCCAGCGTCTGGGCGAGCCCGAGGGGCAGGCGGCGCGGGCCTATCTGCAGGGCCGCGGGCTGGAGCCGGACACCATCGAGCGCTTCGAGTTGGGCCTGGCGCCGGGCGGTCGCGATCGGCTCACGGCCGCCCTGCGCGCCCGCTCGATCCCGCTCGACGATCTGGTCGCGGGTGGCTTGACCCTCCTCCCGGACGACGGCGGGGCCCCCTTCGATCGGTTTCGCGACCGCTTGATGTTTCCCATTCGCGACCGCCGCGGCCGGCTGGTCGGTTTCGGCGGCCGGGCGCTCGGCGAGGGCGCCAAGGCCAAATATCTGAACAGCCCCGAAGGTCCGCTATTCAGGAAACGCGAGCTGCTCTACGGCGCCGACAAGCTCGACCGCCTCGGCCAGGACGGCCGGCTGCACGTGGTGGAAGGTTACATGGACGTGATCGCCATGGTGCAGGCGGGACTCAGGGCGACGGCACCGCTCGGCACGGCGGTCACGGCCGAGCAGCTGGGCGCACTTTGGCGCCTGGCCGACGTGCCGGTGGTCTGCCTCGATGGCGATACGGCCGGCCAGCGCGCCGCCGGACGCTTGGCCGAACTCGCCTTCGGCCACCTGCAAGCCGGCCGCTCGCTCGCCTTTGCCGTCATGCCCGCGGGCGAGGACCCGGACAGCCTCTTGCGTCGCCACGGCCGCGCCGGTTTCGCCCGTGCGGTCGAGCAGACCGTCGATCTGGGCGCCATGCTCTTGCGCCAGCTCGGTGCCGACCGCGCCGGGCAAAGCCCGGAAGCGCGCGCCGAGGTCCGCAAGCGTCTGCGCGAGCATCTGCGCCGCATCCCCGACGCCGACGTGCGGGTCGAATACGAGCGCCACTTCGCGCCCTGGTTCGACCGGGCGGCAACGCCAGCGGCAGCGGCACGCCCTTGGCGACGCGGCGCGCCGATGCCGGCGGCCCCGGTCGCCGCGCGGGCGCGGCCCGGCAGTTTGCGCGACGGCCTGCAACAGGTGGAGCAACTGACGGCGTTGCCGCTTCTCCAGCTTTTGGTGCGCGAGCCGAGCCTGTTGGTGACGTTCGAGGAGCGGCTTGCCCGCCTCGTGTTCGAGCCGGACCCTTGGGAACGCGTACGCGAGGTCCTGCTCGACTTTCTTGCGGCCGATGAACCTCTTGAAACGGAAGTGCTCTTGCGCCACCTACGTCGTCTGGAGTTGGGTGGCGCTGTGATGGCCGCCTTGCTTCGACCGACACGGGCCATGCCGCCCGGCTCGACGCGGGAAGAGCTGGAACGGGAGTGTCGCCGGCTGCTCGAATTGCACGAACGTCGTCTTTCCCTCGGCACCGAGCGTGAGTTGACCGCGCGGTCTTGGCGGGAAGGCGGCACCGACGCGCGCAGCCTCGTGGCAGGTCTCGACAGTCTGCTCAACCGCCGGCGCGCTGATGCCGGCGATCCCGACGACTCGGCCGCATAGCCCCCGGAACGACGCGTTTCGGGTCTTGGTTGGCGGTATTCGATTTTTTGGCGCAGGAGTGGCGAATGGCGAAACAAGAGGGTGTGGCCAAGGTGGCGACGAAGGCCCAGGACGGCTTGGAGCCCGAGCCGATCTCCAGCCTCGACGAGCTCCTGGAACTCGCACCGGCCCTCAAAAAGCTGTTCGCGGGCGGCGGCAAGCGCTTGGCCGTGAGCATCGACCAGCTCAACGCCGCCCTTCCCGACACCGTGCCGCCGGACCAGATCGACGAGCTCATCGGGCTGCTCGAATCCAAGGGCGTGAAGGTCCTGCGCGCCGATGAGGAGATGGCGGACGAGGACGGTGAAGGCGACGGTGAGGGCGATGGTGCCAGCAGCGTCGACGACGCGGATCTCGGCCGGACCGACGACCCGGTGCGCATGTACCTGCGCGAGATGGGCACGATCGAGCTGCTCTCGCGCGAGGGCGAGATCGAAATCGCGAAGCGGATCGAGGCGGGGCGGAACTCCGTGCTCGAAGCCTTGTGCGAGAGCCCGTTGACGATGCAGGCCATCATCGGCTGGCGCGACAAGATCCTCTCGGGCGAAGCGCTGTTGCGCGAGGTCATCGACCTGGACGCCACCTATGGCGGCGGCCCGCAGGACGGCGAGGCGATCGACGGCGAGGCCCCGACCGGCGAGACCGAAGGCCAAGCCGAAGCGCTCGCAGCCGCCGCCGACGGCGTGAAGGACGAGGCGACCGACGCCGAGGGTGCGGCGCGCCCGGCGGGCGCCGAGGGTGAGGGCGAAAGCGACGGCGAGGACATCGACGAGGATACGCTGTCGCTCTCCGCTTTGGAGGAAAAGGTCCGCGACGGGGTGCTCGCCACCTTCCAATCCATCGCCGAGACCTATGGCGATCTCCGCGCGCTGCAGGAGCGGCGCTTGGCGGCGGTCCATGCCAACGAGGTGATCGACGACGATCTGGATCGCGCCTACAACGACACCAAGCATCAAGTCGTCCAGCTGATGCAGCAGGTGAGCCTGAACAACGCCCGCGTCGAGGGCTTGGTCGACCAGCTGCAATCGACCTCGAAGGAACTGTTGCGGCTGGAGAGCAAGCTCATGCAGCTCGCCGTCTCCTGCCGGGTGCCGCGCGAGAGCTTCATCAAGCACTACAAGGGCTCGGAGCTCGACCCGGATTGGACGCAGCGGGTGCGCCGCTTGAACGAGCGCGGCTGGGCCGAGTTCGTCGACAAGCACGAGCCCGAGATCGAGGAGATCCGCGGGCAGATCGCGGCGATTGCCGGCCGTACCGGCCTGCACATCGACGAGTTCCGCTCGATCGTGCAGCGGGTGCAGAAGGGCGAGCGCGAAGCCGCCCAGGCCAAGAAGGAGATGGTCGAGGCCAATCTGCGCCTCGTCATTTCGATCGCGAAGAAATACACCAATCGTGGCCTGCAGTTCCTGGATTTGATCCAGGAGGGCAATATCGGCCTGATGAAGGCGGTCGACAAATTCGAATACCGCCGCGGCTACAAGTTCTCGACCTATGCCACCTGGTGGATCCGCCAGGCGATCACCCGCTCGATCGCCGACCAGGCGCGCACCATCCGCATCCCGGTGCACATGATCGAGACGATCAACAAGCTGGTCCGCGCCTCGCGCCAGATGTTGCACGAATATGGCCGCGAGCCGACGCCGGAAGAGCTGGCCGCCAAGCTCAACATGCCGCTCGACAAGGTCAGGAAGGTCTTGAAGATCGCCAAGGAGCCGATCTCGCTCGAAACGCCGATCGGCGACGAGGAGGACAGCCATCTCGGCGACTTCATCGAGG
>RECO01000038.1 GCA_007694015.1 Geminicoccaceae bacterium | reverse complement strand
GCCCGCCGAATTTCGCCGGCTCGACGGTGCCCGCCTCGCGCCACTGGGTCAGCAGCTTCGAGACGAAGCTGACGCTGACCGCGAAACGCTCGGCGACTTGCGCGTACTTCAAGCCGTCCAAGATGCCTTGGAGCACCCGCTCACGAAGATCGATCGAATAAGGCTTCGGCATGCATGGCTGGCCTCCTCATCCAGCCATCATCGTGAATCACATCTACCAACGATTGTGAATCCCAAATCGATTCTATCTTTTCGGGAAATGCTCTAACGATCGGCGGGGGCCGCCCCATCGTCCGGACGATGCTCTTCATCGCCGGCCTCCATGCCTCGCGCCGTGACGCCGCCTTCAGGGCCTTCCGCATGCGGCTCGAAGCCACCGGCAAGCCCGTCAAGGCTGCCATCACCGCCACCGCCCGCAATCTCCTGACGGTCCTCAATGCCATGCTCGCCGCCGGCACCGACTATCGACCCGTCACCTCGAACGCCGGGTAGGCGCTCGCCGGCCGTGCGAATCGGAAGTCTTCTGCAACCGTGGTCGCGGTGGAGATGTGGGCGACGCGCAGCGTCGTCCAAGCTCCGGCCACGGGGCGGAGCGGCATATCCACGGCGTCGACACCCCGCAGTGAATGCTACCCGGAGGGCCTCGCCCGATACAGTTGCCGGCAAACCGGGACGGTTCACACCGTGGACCGCCGAACCGCGTGCGACGCCGCTCGTCAGCTACCAGAGCCATCGACAACTCTCTGGGTGGATCCTTCCTTCACTGGTGCAACGCGCCATCCGGGCGCACTGAATGATCCAGGCTACATGAGCCGGCTGGCGTATTGTCGTGCAGCAGGTGGGAGTCCCTCTATTTGCTAAGGCTCGACGCATCCACTATAGGGACAGCCATCATCAACCAGGCTGGATGCGGTGCATGGGCACGAACGGGTCGCAGCGGACGAACGTGGTCTTTGGCGGGGCCGGCTTCATCGGCACTCATCTTTGTGCGCGGCTGCGTGCGACCCAACCCGATGCCACGGTCGTCGCCGTCGACTGCGCACCGCCCGATTCACCCGTCGCGGGCGTCGACTATCGCGCACTCGACGTGCGGGCGCCGATCCCCGTCGACCTCGTCGCCGCCGATGGTCGTCGCCTCGCTCTCTACAATTTGGCAGCCGTCCACCGCACTCCGGGCCATCCCACCCACGAATATTACGAGACCAACGTGCTTGGGGCACTCAATGTCAACGAGTTTGCGCGCCAGACCGGGGCCCAGGAGATCATCTTCACCAGCTCGATCGCCGTCTACGGTCCGGACGAAGGACGCAAGATTGAGACGAGTCCGCCTCAACCGACCAGTGCGTACGGCTGGTCAAAGTGGTTGGCAGAAGAAGTTCACCGTTACTGGTATCGTGAGACACCTGGACGTCGCCTCACCATCGTACGGCCCGCCGTCATCTTCGGACCGGGCGAACGAGGGAACTTCACGCGGCTGGCGACGGCTTTGGGCCGCGGCACCTTTTTCTTCCCTGGCCGGCGAGACACGATCAAAGGCTGCGGCTACGTGGGTGAACTCGTGCGGGCCATGGACTTCGTGCATGACCGCAACGAAAGCGAGGCTTTGTTCAACTTCTGCTACAGTCGAGACTACACGATCGCGGAGATCTGTGACGCGTTCCACCGGGTCGGCATGCTGAAGCGGCCGGTGGGCACGGTACCCTTGTCGCTGATGCTCTTCGCCGGTTTCGGTTTCGAGGTCCTGAACAGCCTCGGTTTGCGCAACTCGATCAGCCGTGAACGGATCCGCAAGCTGGTTGTTTCGACGAACATCGAACCCGGCACGCTGCAGCGCATGGGCTATGACTACGAGACCGATCTCGAAGAAGGCCTCCGCCGCTGGCAGGAAGCAGTGCCGACTGGGGCCTTCGTCTGACCCCCGGCGCACGGCAGGCGCCCAGGACGGAACCCGACATCCCGTCAGATATGCGTAACGGAGGACGCTTGCCTACCATCGATCCGCCACCAGCAGCCGCCATGCAGTGACGGTGGCGGGCCTCTGGTCTAGAACTCAGAGTAGAGCATCTTCCGGTTCTTTGGAATTTTGCTCAAGCTGATCGCCCAAGCGTGATACGGGAGCATTGTATGACGTCGCCTCTCGGTCTGTTATCTGGCCATGCTGCACGTCAGACGGTGTTACCGATCGTGCGTCCGACGTTTCCCGATATCATAAGCTTCGCTGACGACTTGCAGCATGCCCTGGCGACTGGCCAAGTCACCAACAATGGTCCGCATGTCCAGGCGTTCGAAGCCGAGCTGAGCGCGTATGTCGGCACCCCGACTCTCGCCTTTTCAAGCGGCCAAGCGGCGCTGATGACGATGCTGGCGGCCGTCGACGTGCGCGGCCGTGAGGTGATCGTCCCATCTTTCACGTTCTGTGCGACGCCCCACGCCGTGGCTTGGGCCGGTGGAACTCCGGTCTTTGCCGACGTCGACCCGCGCACGCTGACGCTGGACCTGGGGGAGGTCGAGCGTCTGATAACGCCCAGAACGGCTGCGATCCTCGGGGTTTGCGTGTACGGCATCGCCTGCGACTACGATGGTCTCCAGGCGCTTGGTCGATGCTATGGGGTGAAAGTCCTCTACGATTCGGCGCCGGCGTTCGGCACCCGGGTCGCGGGACGGCCGATCGGCGGCTTCGGCGACGCGCAGATCTTCAGCTTTCACGCCACCAAGGCTTTCGCAACGATGGAGGGTGGGGCGCTCATTACGAACGATCCGGCTCTGCTAGCCCGAGCCGATGCTCTACGCAATTTCGGCCAGCGCCAGGGACGGGCCTGGGGTGCCGCTGGTCTCAACGGCAAGATGCCGGAAATTGCGGCGATGATCGGGCGGCGGCAACTCCCGCACTTCGACGATGCCCTGCGTCGACGCCTCGAGGTCGCTGTCCGTTATCGTGACGCTCTCGGCCGGCTCCCGGGGCTTGCCTTCGCGACCCCGCCTGCCGGGCAGGAGCCGATTTGGCTCTATTTCCCGGTGCGCATCGATCCGCACGGGTTCGGGCTCAGCCGGGACGATGTCGCCACCGCCCTTGCGGCCGACAACGTCCTCTGTCGCAAATATTTCGATCAACCCTGTCATCTCATGCCAGCGTATCGAAACGGTACCTCGCGGCGCCTGCCGGTAACCGAGGCGTGGACGACGGATGTGCTGGCCTTGCCGGTCTACAACGATCAGACCGACGAGGAGATCGGTTTCATCGTCGAGCGTATCGAGGCCATTCATGCGCAAGCAGCCGAAGTCCAACGTCACCTCCGCGCCACAGTGGCCTGAGGGCGCACGGGTGCAGGAAATCAGCGTCGAGGATCGCCTCGCCAACGGCACGGCTCCCGGTGCCGATAACGGTTGGCGGGCGTCGCGCTGGATCGTCGTGAAGGACCTCACCGAGCGGGTACTTGCCGGCATGCTCCTGCTCGTCTTGGCGCCGCTTTTCCTCGGTGTGATGCTCGCCGTTCGTTTGTCGTCGCGAGGACCGATCTTCTACCGCCAAACGCGACACGGTAAGGACAAGATACCGTTCGACATCTGGAAATTCCGTTCGATGTACGTCGAATCCTGCGACGCGCGGCAAAGCGACCGCATCTGGCAGGCCACCGAGGGTGACCCTCGGGTGACGCAGGTCGGGCGGCTGTTGCGGCGGACCAGCCTCGACGAGCTTCCGCAGCTGCTGAACGTTCTCGCCGGTGAGATGGCGCTCGTGGGGCCCCGTCCGCACGCGATTGCCGAAGATGCACACTATGCTCGGATTGTCCAAAACTATGACGGCCGCTTTCGGATGAAACCGGGCATTACCGGGCTTGCTCAGGTCAGTGGGCTGCGCGGCGAGATCGTTTCCGACGATTTCATGCAACGACGAATCAAGGTCGACAACGACTATGCAGACCAATGGTCGATGGCACTCGACTTGTGGATCTTGCTGCGGACCGTGATCGTCGTCTTTCGAAAGGAACAAACCTATTGAACTGGACCGGCATTAGTCCTACTGTGTCATAAGCTGTTGCATTGTCTTAGCTTTGTTCGCTAAGGCTTTTG
>RECO01000040.1 GCA_007694015.1 Geminicoccaceae bacterium | reverse complement strand
TCGGCGCGATGTAGTCCTCGCCGCGCAGCCCCATGGTCTCGATGTCGTCGTAGATGCTCATGGTCGTCTCCATCACTCGCCGGTGGGCGATGCCGGCCACTCTGGTTTGAATGGCCTCGTGTCATTCAAAGCGGAGCGGCGGGGCGTCAGCCCCGACGCGGGCCTTCGACGCCGTGTCCAGGGCGATCGGCGGCGTCGGGCGGAGGGTCCGCGCCGCAGGGCGTGGATGCCGCCCGAGGTCGTCGGCCGGGCGCGCTTGCGCCTTTACCCTTGACGCGGTGGCGGAGGTTCGCTTCGGCGAGACAGCAAACAACGAGGATGTGCGCCGGGTCATGCCGGTGCTCTTTCGTGCATGGGCCGCGGCCCTGGCCGCGGACGTCCATCGAAGGTCGGCGGTCGATGCGGCGGCGATGGTCGTCGCTGTCGCGTCGTCGTCGCCGCTATCGCGATAGTGATGGTCACCCGGAGGGCGGAGACCCCAGGGGGGGGCTCCGTTCATGACCCCAGCCGTTTGCTCGAGTGGTGCCAGACGCAGGAACGTCCGAGGAGCCGGAGCTGCGGCGCTCAAGCCCGGCTAGCGGTTGACGAGATCGGATCCGTCAAGACGTCTGCGAAGAAATCTCCGTCGGCCTTGGCGGCGCCGCAACCGGGAGGGCACCGACGCGGGGCGCAGGCGACCGGCTCGCGCAGCCTCTCCCGGGCCACCGTCACTGTTGACACAGGTATCACCCAGTCATACCCTCAATGTGTGAATGGAGGCTCGGATGACCATCAAGACGACGGTGTCGTTCAGCGAGGATCAGGACGCGCTCATTGAGCGCCTGATTGCTTCCGGCCGTTTTTCCAGTCGCAGCGCCGTGTTCCAGGCGGGTCTCGAGCGCCTCAGACGCGACATCGAGGATGAAGAGATCGAGCGCGACGCCTTGAGGGCGCTCCTCGCCGAGCGGCGAGCCGAGGTGCCGATCGACGGCGCCGAGATGGATGCGCGCCTCGACGCCCTGTTCACTGAGGCCGAACGCCGACATGGCGTGGCGCGTTGATTTTGCGCCGGGCGCCGAACGCGACTTCGCGATCATCCTCGATCATCTGACGAACGCCTATGTCAGCTTCGGCGAAGCGGCAAATTCGGCCGTCGTCCGCGCCATCATTCGTGTCCGGGAGATCCGCGCAGGCGCCGATCGTCTCGGCTTCGCCCCGGGGGTCGGCACTGCACGAGAGGATATCGGCGAGGGCATGAGGCATGTGGCCTTCGACCGCGCGATCTACTGGTTCGTGGCTGATGCCGATGCATGCGCCGTCACCGTGCTTGCGGTGTTCCTGGCGGGCGAGGATCACCATGGGAAAATGAGGGGCCGCCTCACGGCCGCGGTAGA
The DNA here is from genome assembly GCA_007694015.1 of Geminicoccaceae bacterium. Classification (GTDB taxonomy): domain Bacteria; phylum Pseudomonadota; class Alphaproteobacteria; order Geminicoccales; family Geminicoccaceae; genus RECO01. The sequence continues at coordinate 2,706 of RECO01000040.1, read as the reverse complement.
CCAGGCGCGGCGACGCCGATCGACAGACACCGGCACCCCTTGAGCAAACGGCTGGGTTCATGACCAGCGCGGTGCCCGGCCCCTGGGCCGGGCAATCGCCCATGCCTGGCGAACGTCATCGGTGACCCCGAGTGGCCTCGGACGTCAGGTGTCCTCATCGCCGAGCCAGTGCTGGTTGCCGTCGAGAGGCAGATCGGGATGGGCGACGCTGAGCCAGAGCTGGGGTTCGTTGTCGAGTTCGGGGTCGCGCCGGGCCACGCCGTCGGCGGGGAGCTTGAGGGCGGCGATGGCGCTGTCGCGGTCGGGAAACGCGCCGACGAACCGGGCGACGCGGGTGCGGTTGATGAGCATGTAGTCGGGCATGCGGGTCTCCTCCGGGTGGCGGCGACGTGTTGGCCGACGTCGCCGGTGAGGGCGGTTGAGGCAGTCAGAAGGCGGTGAGGTGGGTTGCACCCATGGCGCGACCGACCACGGCAATCTCGAAGATGGCCGTGATGCGCTTGTTGAGGTAGCCGGCCGGCGCCCGCAGTGGGTCCAGGTCGCCCCGGTCGCTGGTCGGATGGTGATGCTGTCGATGGGCGCGGAGAGAGTGTGTCCGGCAGTCTCGAGCCAGGCGCGCGCCAGATCGGCGGCTTCGCAGATCGGGATCACGAACCCGCGGTCGGTCTCATGGCGCTCGAGGCCGAGGGTGACGAGCACGTCCCGGGCGTTGGCGTTGGACAGGGTGACGGCCGCCGCGGGGTTGAAGGCGGGATTGAGGATGGTCACGGGGCCGTCGTGGGTAGCGACGGTGCAGCCCGGCTCCTCGGCGGCGAGCGGAAACACCGGCGTGCTGGTGCGGCTGTTGCGGTCGAGCGTGCAGGCGCGGACGGTGATGCTCATGAGGCTGTCCTCCGGTGGCGGCTTTCTTCAAGCGGCTTCGCCGCGCGCCCGGAGGCGTGGTCCTTGCTTTCGCCGGCGGTGTCGTTGGGGGACGGTCGCCCTCGTACGTCCGCGTTCGCCGGAGCGCGCTGGACAGGCGAGCCGTGCATGAACGGCGAGACCGTGTGCAGCAGAAAACCCTCAGCGGCCGCCAGAGCGCCGCTGAGGGGATGTTCGTGTCGGTCGCTCACACGGCGGGGATGTCGTCGTCCGGCATGGCGACACTGTGGTCAGCGGGCGCGCTCCGGCGACGCCGCGACGGGGCCGGGGCCGTTTCCGCCGGGGCCTCGAGCAGGGCGTCGAGGGTGCTGGCCGCCGCGCCGGCATTGCGGGCCGTGAGGGCTGCGAACGGATCGACGCCGGTGGCGCGGCCTTCGGTCGGGCGGTTCCAGATCACCGACAGCACGTCGGGATCGTCCTGGCCCGCCATCTGGCCGAGCGTGGCGTAGACGGGCGCGCTGAGCTCGGGGAAGTCGATCTTTACCGAGATGAAGGTGCCGTTGCCGTCGGCGCGGGTCTTGATCCAGGCTGCGCCCATCTCGAAGACGCCGCCGCGATCGGCCTCGCCGAAGATGCGGTAGTCCGGGGCCGCCTCGGTGGGCTTGTCGCTCACGGGGCGGAACAGGGTGCGGCCGCTGTAGCTCTTCATCGAGAGCGAGCCGACGAGGCTGAGGTCTGCACGGCGGTGCAGGGTGCCGATGGTGGCCATGGGTTTGCTCCTGTCATGGCTGGGGGTTGGGACTTTCTTCGAGCGGCCAGGCCGCTCATGGGGCCGAGGCCCCCTTCGCTTTCGCCGGACCCCGCCATGGGCGACAGGGTCCGGGTTCTTCGCGGGGCCGCTCAGGCGGCAGCCATCAGGCTCGCGAACGGGTCGCTGCCGGTGGCGCGACCTTCGGCGGGGCGGTTCCAGATGACGGCGAGCAGGTCATCGTCGTCCTGGCCCGCAAGCTGGCCGAGCGTCGCGTAGACCGGCGTCGGCAGCTCGGGGTAGTCGAGCTTGACGGACACGAAGGTGCCGCTGCCGTCGGCGCGGGTCTTGATCCACGCCGCGCCCATCTCGAAGCGGCCGCCGCGGTCGGAGGCGCCGAAGATGCGGAAGTCGGGGGCGTTGGCGCCGCGCTTGTCGCTGTTGGGGGCGAAGAGGACGCGGCCGGTGTAGCTCTTCATGGCGAGATCGCCGGTCATCGAGCCGTTGGGCTGGCGGTAGACGGTGCCGAGGGTGGCCATGGGTTTGCTCCTGTCATGGCTGGGGGTTGGGACTTTCTTCGAGCGGCGAGGCCGCTCATCGGGCCAAGGCCCTCTTCCCTTTCGCGGCCGGTCCGGCCGCGATATCCGTGGGGTTGAGCGACCGCTCACCAGGGCTCGATCAGGACGATGTCGTCGCTGTCGTCGCTGTCGTCGGTGGCGTTGGTGTCGAGCCATCCCCCGTCGGTCGCCGGGATGTCCTCGAGCTCGTCCGCGTCGTCACGGACCGGGTCGATGACGATCTCGTCGGCATCGGTCTCAAGGCGCTGTGCCTGCATGCGGGGGTTGGTCATGGGGGTGCTCCTGTCATGGCTGGGGGTGTGCTTTCTTCGAGCGGCCAGGCCGCTCATCAGGGCGAAGGCCCCCTTTGCTTTCCGCACAGCCGCGCATCCTCCGCAGGCTGGACGCAAAAAAGCGACGCCGCGCTCACGGGGAGCGGGCGTCGCCTGGTTGTCGGTGGTGTCAGCCGGTGGCCGTCTGGCCCCTGGGTCGCCAGATGCGGACGCGGGTGCGTTCGGCGGTCTGGATGATGTTTCTGGT
>RECO01000086.1 GCA_007694015.1 Geminicoccaceae bacterium | reverse complement strand
TGGCGGCGCGCGACAAGCTCGGGGTGAACGCCACCGGCCTGCCGTTCAACTCGGTCATGGCGATCGAGCTGAACCAGGATCGCACCATGAACCCGATGGTGAATGCCGGGGCCATCGCCACCACCAGCCTCGCCCCCGGCAACTCGCCCGCCGCCAAGTGGCAGTTCATCCAGGACGGGCTGTCGCGCTTCGCCGGGCGGCGGCTCTCGCTCGACGTCGAGGTCTACGAGAGCGAGGCGGCGACCAACCAGAGGAACCAGGGCATCGCCCGTCTGCTCCAGGCCTATGAGCGCATCTACTTCGACCCACTTCAAACGGTCGACGTCTACACCAAGCAGTGCGCGCTCGCCGTCACCGCCCACGACCTCGCCGTGATGGGGGCGACCTTGGCCGATGGCGGCGTCAACCCGATCACCAAGGAGCGGGTGGTCGACCCGGTGGTCGCCAAGCGGGTGCTGGCGGTGATGGCGACGGCCGGGCTCTACGAGCAGTCGGGCGACTGGCTGTTCGAGATCGGCCTGCCGGGCAAGAGCGGGGTCGGCGGCGGCATCGTCACCATCGCCCCCGGCAAGGGCGGCCTCGGCGTGTTCTCGCCGCCGCTCGATCAGGCCGGCAACAGCGTGCGCGGGCAGAAGGTGACCAAGTACCTCTCCGAGCGCCTCGCCTTGAACCTGTTTGCCTCCAAGCCAGCGGTCTGACGCCGGCACCTAATCGATCAGGGAGAGTTCGACCATGGCGACGGCCGCTGCCGCCCCCTCTACGACCGACGTCCAGGCTTCCTGGCTGCCGATGTTCGCCATCGCGCTCGCCCAGGTGCTGATGTCGTTCAACGTCGCGGCCTTGCCCGTCTCGATGAGCGGCATGGTGGCGAGCTTCGGCGTGCCGCCGACCACGGTGGCCACCGGTATCGTGATGTATTCGCTCGCCGTTGCGGGCCTCGTCATGCTGGGCGCCAAGCTCAACCAGCGCTTCGGTGCCCTGATCGTGTTCCGCACCGTGGTGGCGATGTTCGCCGTGGCGCAGGCGATGATGACCTTCGCGCCGAGTGCGACGGTGATGATCGCGGCCCAGGGCGTGGCCGGCACGGCGGCGGCGGCCTTGGTGCCGTCCTTGGTGGCGTTGATCGCCAACGAGTACCAGGGCCGCCAGCAGGCAACGGCCGTGGGGGCCTTGGGCTCGGCCCGCGCCTTTGCCGGCGTGGCGGCGTTCACCATCGGCGGCACGCTCGCCACCTTCGTCGGCTGGCGGCCGACCTTCGCCCTGTTGATGGGCGTGGCCGTGTTGGTGCTCCTGCTCAGCAGCCGGCTGAAGCCCGTCCCCCCGCGGCCCGAGATCCAGATCGACTTCATCGGCGTGGTGCTGGCGGCCATCGCCATCATCTGCGTCAGCTTCGGCTTCAACAATTTGAACCGCTGGGGACTGGGCCTCGCCGGACCCGGTGCGCCCTTCGACATCTTCGGCATGTCGCCCGCACCCTTGATGATCGTCCTCGGCGTCATCCTGCTGCAGCTGTTCGTGCGCCGCTGCCGGCAGGTGGCCGCAGCCGGCGGCACACCCTTGCTCGACCTGCGCGTGATGCTGTCGCCGACGGAAAAGGCGGCGGTGATGGCCATGTTCGCGGTGGTGGCCCTGGAGGCGGCGCTCAACTTCACCGTGCCGCTCTACATTCAGATCGTGCAGGGCCAATCGCCCTTGGCCACCGCCATCGCCATGATGCCCTTCAACCTGACGGTGTTCTTCACCGCGATCCTGGTGGTCCGGCTCTACGACAAGCTGACGCCGCGCCAGATCGGCCGGATCGGGTTTTCGATCTGCACCGTGGCCCTCTTGTGGCTCGCCTTCGTCGTGTCCAACGACTGGTCGGCGGGGCCGGTGCTGATCGGCCTCGTCGCCTTCGGCATCGGCCAGGGGGCCTTGGTGACGCTGGTCTTCAACGTGCTGGTCACCGCCGCACCCAAGGAACTCGCGGGCGATGTCGGCTCCTTGCGCGGCACCACCCAGAACCTTGCCGCCGCCGTCGGCACGGCAGTGGCCGGTGCGTTGATGGTGGGCCTGCTCTCGGCCGGCATCATGGCGAGCCTGGCGGCGACGCCGTACATTCCGCCGGAGGTGCAGGAGCGCCTCGATCTCGACAACATCAACTTCGTCTCCAACGACCAGCTGGTCGTCATTCTGGAGCGGATCGAAGCGACGCCGGCGCAGGTCGAAGAGGCGTTCCGCATCAACACCGAGATGCGGCTGCAGGCACTCAAGATCGGCTTGTTGCTGATGGCCTGCATCGCCGCCCTCGCCATCCTGCCGGCCGGCCGCCTGCCCGACTACAAGCCGGGCGAGCTGGCGCCGAACCCGCCGCCGCCCTCGCCCGAGGAGGAACGGGCCGTGGCGAAGGAATACGCGGCCCAGGAGGTGCCACCAGAGCCGGCGAAGCCATGAAGCCGCGCCTGTTGGTGCTCTCCCTCGGTGGCACCATCACCATGGTGCCGGGTGCGGCGGGCGGCATCACGCCTGGCTTGGGGGCGGCCGAGCTGTTTGCCGCGGTGCCGGCGCTCGCCGAGGTCGCAGAGATCGAGGCGGTCTCGCCGCTCAGGGTGGCGAGCCCCTCCTTGACGCTCGCCGATCTCGTGGCCGTGGCCGGGCGGATCGATGCGGCCTTCGCCGCCGACGTCGCCGGGGCGGTGGTCATCCAGGGCACGGACACGCTGGAAGAATCGGCGTTTTTGCTCGACCTCCTGGTGGCGGGCGATCGGCCGGTGGTGCTGACCGGGGCGATGCGCGGCGCCGATGCGCCCGGCGCCGACGGCCCGGCCAATCTGTTGGCGGCCGCCCGCGTCGCGGCCGCGCCGGCGGCACGGGCGCTCGGCGCCTTGGTGGTCCTCAATTCGGACATCCACGCCGCCCGCTTCGTCCAGAAATCGCACACCGCACTGCCCTCGGCCTTTCTTTCCCCGCTGACGGGGCCGCTGGGCGCGGTGATCGAGGGCGAGCCGCGTTTCTACGTCCGCGTCGAGCGCCGGCCGACCTACGCCCTCGGCGATGCGGAACCCGCCCCCGTGGCGCTGGTGCGCTGCCCGATGGGTGACGACACGCGGCTGCTCCAGGCGCTCGGCGGGCTCGGCTATCGCGGCGCCGTGATCGAGGGGATGGGCGCCGGCCACGTCCACCACGATGCGGCACCCCTGCTGGGCGAACTCGCCCAGACCATGCCGGTGGTCCTGGCCTCCCGCGTGATGACCGGCCCCGTCTTTACCCGCACCTACGGCTATCCAGGCAGCGAGATGGACCTCTTGCAGCGCGGCCTGATCGCCGCCGGCCAGCTCTCGGGTCTCAAGGCCCGGCTGCTGTCGTCGGTGGTCCTCGGTGCGGGCGGCGACCGAGCTGCCGTCGCTGCCGCCTTTGCGGCTTACGCCTGAACCTTCGCGGAGGGGCCTCATGTCCGAACTCGACGCCGTGCTCGCCCGGATCGACGCCGAGCAGGAGGCCGCACTGGACCGGCTCTTCCAACTGCTCCGCTTCCCCTCGATCTCGACCGATCCGGCCTATGCCGCGGCGTGCCGCGCCTGCGGCCAGTGGCATGTCGAGGACCTCCAGCGCATCGGCTTTCGAGCGACGCTCCACGACACCCCGGGCCACCCCATCGTCGTCGCCCACGACCGCAGCGCGAGCGGCCCCGCGGCGCTGTTCTACGGCCATTACGACGTGCAGCCGGTCGACCCGCTGGCGCTTTGGGAGCACGACCCGTTCGAGCCTCAAATCGAGCGCCGGGCAGACGGCACCGCCTGCATCCGGGCGCGGGGGGCGTCGGACGACAAGGGGCAGGTGATGACCTTCGTCGAGGCCTGCCGCGCCTGGAAGGCCGTGACCGGCCGGCTGCCGATCCCGGTCACCATTCTGCTCGAGGGGGAGGAGGAAACCGGCGGCGTCAACCTGCCGCCGTTCCTGCAGCGCCACGCCGACGAACTCCGCGCCGACATCGGCCTGATCTGCGACACCGCCATGTGGGACCCGGAGACCCCGGCGATCACCACCATGTTGCGCGGGCTGGTGGGCGAGGAGATCGTTATCGAGGCGGCCGACCGCGACCTCCATTCGGGGCTCTACGGGTCGGCTGCCGCCAACCCCAACCACGTCCTCGCCCG
>RECO01000041.1 GCA_007694015.1 Geminicoccaceae bacterium | reverse complement strand
CTTCGCGCTCGCCCCCGCCTTCGCAGCTGCCGCTTTCGTCGGCACAGCCTTTGCTGGGCAAAGGCTGAGATCCCATCGGAGGAGACGGTCCCTGATGTCGACCATCCGCATTCTTGCCGCTACCGCAGCGATCGCCTTCGCGCTGCCGGCCCAGGCCGAGACCCCGGTGCGCTTTGCGCTCGACTGGAAGTTCGAGGCCCCTTCGGCGCCTTATTTCATCGCCCTGGACCGGGGCTACTACGCCGAGGAAGGTTTGGCCGTGACCATCGACAGCGGCACGGGCTCGACGCAGACCATTCCGCGGATCGCGGCCGCCAATTACGACATCGGCTTTGGCGACATCAACGCGTTGGTGAAGTTCCTCGATCAGAACCCAGGTGCTCCGGTCATCGGCGTGATGATGACCTACGAGCGCCCGCCCTTCGCCATCGTCTCCATCCGTGGCCGCGGGATCGACCCGGCCGACCCGAGCAGTGTCGAGGGCAAGCGGCTCGGGGCGCCGCCGCCGGACGCCGCCTTCGCCCAGTGGCCCATCTTCGTGGCGGCCAACGACATCGACACCTCGACCATCACCATCGAGAGCGTCGGCTTTCCCGTGCGCGAGCCGATGCTGGCGCGGGGCGAAGTGGACGGCATCTTCGGCTTCTCGTTCTCCAGCTTCCAGAACTTGCAAGCCGCGGGTGTTGCCGACGACGACATCCTGGTGATGCTCATGTCCGACCACGGCCTGGAACTCTACGGCAACGTGGTCATGGTCAACACCGACTTCGCCGCCGCCAATCCCGAGGCCGTCGAGGGCTTCATCCGCGCCACCATCAAGGGCTGGCGCGACACGGTGGCCGAGCCGGAAGCGGCGATCGACGCGGTGCTGCGGCGCAACGAAGTGGCGCGCAAGGCGACCGAGCTGCAGCGGCTGGAGATGGCGCTCCGCGACAACATCCTGACGCCTTTGGTGCAGGCGGAGGGCATCGGCGGCGTCGACATGGACCGGCTCGCCCGCTCGCTCGACCAGATCGCACTCGCCTACGAGTTCACCAACCGGCCGGCACCGGAGGACGTCTTTACCGACGCGTTCCTGCCGCCCGCGGCGGAGCGGATGATCGACTGACGCGCAGCGGGCACGTCCCTTGGCCTTCGTCCGCCTGGAGCAAACCGCACTTGCCTATCCCACCCGGGACGGCGACGTGCTGGCGCTCGACAACGCCGACCTCGCCATCCAGGCGGGCGAGTTCACCGCCGTCGTCGGCCCGTCCGGCTGCGGCAAGTCCACGCTGATGCGGCTGGTAACGGGGCTGCGCCGCCCCACCCGCGGCCACGTCATCGTCGACGGCCGTGAAGTCGTGGGGCCGTTGAAGTTCGTCGGCATGGCCTTTCAAAACGCCACGCTCCTGCCCTGGCGCACGGTGCTCGACAATCTGCTCCTGCCCTTGGAGATCGTAGAACCGCACCGCTCAAACCTGCGCCGTCGCCGCAGGGAGTACGTTGCCAAGGCCGAGCACTTGCTGGAGACGGTCGGCCTCGCTCGCTTTGGCCGCAAATATCCCTGGGAGCTTTCGGGCGGCATGCAGCAGCGCGTCTCGCTCTGCCGTGCGCTGATCCACGAACCCAAGCTCTTGATGCTGGATGAGCCCTTCGCCGCGCTCGATGCCTTCACCCGCGAGGAGCTCTGGTGCGTCCTGCGCGACCTTTGGCAGGAGCAGCGCTTCACCGTCATCCTCGTCACCCACGACCTGCGCGAAGCCACCTTCCTCGCCGACAGCATCCACGTCATGAGTGCCCGCCCCGGCCGCATCCTGCACCGCCACGAAATCGACCTGCCGCGGCCGCGCGACCTCGAAATCTGCTACGACCAGCGCTTCGTCGACATCGTCCACACCCTGCGCCAGCAGATCAAGGGCGTGCGCCAGCGATGACGCGGACTTGGTGGATCGAGCGGCTGGCGCCCTGGGTCTTTACCCTCGGCCTGTTTTTGGTGTGGGAAGTCAGCTGCCACGTCTTCGACGTGCCGCGCTTCGTGCTGCCGCCGCCGTCCTTGGTGTTCCAGGAGATGTGGTATTTCCGCAGCGCCATCTGGAACAACTCGCTCGTCACCCTGTGGACCACGCTGGCCGGCTTCTTCATGGCCGTGGTGTTCGGCCTCATCCTCGGCATCGCCGTCGGTTGGTCGCGCACGATCTACGCAGCACTCTACCCGGTCATGGTCGGCTTCAACGCCATTCCCAAGGTTGCGGTGGTACCCATTCTCGTACTTTGGTTCGGCATTGGTGAAGTCCCGGCCATCCTTACGGCCTTTTTGATCTCGTTCTTCCCCATCGTCGTCAACGTCGCCACCGGCCTCGCCACCATGGAGCCGGAAATGGAAGACGTGCTGCGCGCCCTCGGCGCCAAGAAAATGGACATCATGCTGAAAGTGGGCATCCCGCGCTCGCTCCCCTACTTTTTCGCGTCCTTGAAAGTCGCGATTACGCTCGCATTCGTGGGTTCGGTCGTGTCGGAAACGGTGGCGGCCAACCGCGGCATCGGTCACATGCTGTTGGCCGCCCAAGCCAATTTCGAAGTGCCGCTGGTCTTTGGCGGCCTCATCGCCCTCGCCGTCCTCGGCATCGGCATGTACGCCATCTTCGCCGTCCTCGAACGCCGTATGACCGGCTGGGCCTTTCGATCCGGGTTGAACAACGCCTAATGACAATCGCGTAAACCGGCACTACCCTATCGGGAAAGCTTCCCGAACGAAGGTTGCCATGCGTGGGCTGTTGCTCGCCTCCGTACTCTCCTGTTGGATCGCCACCACCGGCACGGCCGCGGCGGCGCCCGCCCTGTCGGTCGACGCGGCGGTGCGCGCCGCGCAGCCGGCATCGCTCGTCGCCGCCGGGCCGGAATGGGTGCCGGCCGAGAATTTGGACGCCGCCCGCCAAGCGCTCTCGCGCGTCACGATCGACGTCGCCGCCGAGGCCCGCTATCACGCCGGTTTCGTCGTCGTGCCCACCAACGGCGCCGGCCAGATCCCGCTCGCCTTGACCTTCGGGCTCCCCGTCCTCGGTACCGCCCTCATCCTCGTGGCGCTCCTGGCCTACGGCCGCGCGCCGCGCAGCTAGTGCACAGGCGCATTCGGAGCGTTCCGCTCCGGATGCGCCGTTGATGCACTAACTCCATGGAATCGTGCAGCTTTGGCGCAGTCGGACGTGATTCGTCCGACTGCGCCGCTGCACTAGAGCATTTCCCGGTTAGGTAGCGGGCGGGGGTGAGGGATGGTCGAGCCTTTCGGGAAACGCTCTAAGGCACCGACCGCAGCATCCGGCACTTGCGCCCGGCGCAAAAGCCTTCAACCCTCGCCACCGGTGATGGCCCACGGTGGAGAGGGAGCATGAAGCCGTTCGACTTGGCAGGAAAGAAGGCCCTGGTGACGGGCGCCAGCCGCGGCATCGGTGCGGCCTTGGCGGTGGGACTCGCCGAAGCCGGCGCCGACGTCGCCATCGCCGCCCGCACCGCGGCCGCCCTCGAGCCGACGCGCCAGCGCATCGACGGGCTCGGCCGCCACGCCGCCCCCATCGCCATGGACGTCCGCGACATCGACGCCATCCGCGACGGCACGGCCCTTGCCGCCTCGCTACTCGGCGGCCTCGACATCCTCGTCGCCAATGCCGGCATCGAAGACATCCGCCCCTCGCTCGAAGTCGACGAAGCGCTCTGGGACCGCATCGTCGACACCAACCTCAAGGGCGCCTTCTTCACCTGCCAAGCCGCCGCCCGCATCATGGCCCAAGGCCAGGGCGGCGCCATCGTTACCCTCTGCTCGCTCACCTCCGAAAAGGGCGTGCCCACCGCCGTCCCCTATGGCAGCGCCAAAACCGGCCTCGTCGGCATGACCCGTGCCCTTGCCGCCGAATGGGCCGCCCAGAACATCCGCGTCAACGGCCTCGGCCCCGGCTACTTCCGCACCGACCTCACCGAAATCTTCTACCAAAACCAGGACTGGGCCGACCGCATGCAGAGCAAAATCCCGCTCCGCCGCTTCGGCCAACTCGACGACCTCGTCGGCCCCACCATCTTCCTCGCCTCCGACGCCGCCCGCTACATCACCGGACAGGTGCTCTACGTCGACGGCGGAACCCTCGCCGCGCTGTAAAGCGACACAAGAAGAGAGAGAGAGAGAGAGA
>RECO01000043.1 GCA_007694015.1 Geminicoccaceae bacterium | reverse complement strand
CCGAGGGAGCCGGTGTCCCGTTCCCGCGAGAGAGTACAGCCTCCCCCATTGCGCGCCGTGGTCCTCGGACCCGGCGCGCTTTGTCATGCGAGCACTGGTCGTCGAGCGCTGGTCGTCGAGCGCTGGTCGTCGAGCGCTGGTCGTCGAGCAGCGGCGCGATAGGCCATTGACGCGGCGCTCCAAGCCCCCGATCCCTCGGCTCAACGCAACTCGGGGAGGCCGGGCCAACGATGCCGACGATCAGCTATCTCACCACCATCCAGTTCGATTTCGGCGCCGTGGCGGGCGTCCGCGACGCCTGCCAGAGCCTCGGCATCACCCGGCCCCTGATCGTCACCGACCAGGGCGTCGTCCAAGCCGGTCTGCTCCAGCGCATCACCGACCGGCTCGGCAACGTCATCGCCGCCGACGTCTTCGACGACACCCCCGCCAACCCGACCGAAGCCGCCTGCCGTCTTTGTGCCGAACGCTATGTCGAGAGCGGCGCCGACGGCATCATCGCGCTCGGCGGCGGCTCCGCCATGGACCTCGCCAAAACCGCGGGCCTCCTCGCCGCCCAGGGCGGCAAGGCCGGCGACTACGCCATGGTCGAAGGCGGCGTTGCCCGCATCCGCCCCGACCAGCCGCCCCTGATCGCCATTCCGACCACCGCCGGCACCGGCTCCGAGGTCGGCCGCGGCGCGGTCGTCGTGCTCGACGACGGCCGCAAGCTGGCGCTGGTCAGCCCGCACCTGATCCCCAAGCTCGCCATCGTCGACCCGGAACTCACCCTCGACCTACCGCCCTTGCTCACCGCCGGCACCGGCATGGACGCGATCAGCCACTGCATCGAGACCTTCACCGCGCCCAGCCACAACCCGCCCGCCGAGGCGATCGCCATGGACGGGCTCTATCGGGCCGTCCGCGCCCTGCCGCGCGCCGTGGCCGACGGCCACGACCGGGCTGCCCGCTTTGACATGGCGATGGCGGCGATGGAGGGAGCGATGGCCTTTCAAAAGGGCCTGGGCGCCATCCACGCCCTCGCCCACCCCTTGGGCGCGTTCGAGGAGCTGCGATTGCATCACGGCACGCTCAACGCCGTGCTGATGCCCGAGGTGCTGCGGTTCAATGCCCCTGCCATCCAGCCCCGCCTGCGCCGGCTCCGCCAGGTCATCGGCCTCGCCGAGGACGCAGACCTCGCCGCGTGGGCCGAGCGCTTCACCGCCGCCTTGGGGCTGCCCACCACCTTGCGGGCGATGGGCGTCCCCGAAGCCGTGCTCGACGGCGTCGCCGAAGCGGCAACCAAGGACCACACCCACGCCACCAACGCCCGTCCCGCCACCGCCGACGACTATCGTCGCATCCTCAGGGCCAGCTACGGTTGAACCCGGGGGCTTTGCACCCGCGGCCGGAGCCGCTACCCCGACCCGGGTAGCGGCGGAGATAGTTGCGCGTGACCACCATTCGACGGACTTTCCGGGCGGTTTCGACCTTGGCGGCGGCGATGCTCGTCGCTACGGCCGCGCCGGCCCAATCGCCCGCCACCCTGTCGCTCGAACTCAACAAGATGGAGCGGCTCGACGGTGCTTGCCGCGCCTATCTCGTCATCGTCAACGAGGGGGGCGTCGGCCTCGACAGCTTCGACGTGGATCTCGTGACCTTCGAGCCCAGTGGCGTCATCGGCAGCCGCTTTCGCGTCGAACTCGCGCCGGTGCCGAGCGGGCGCACCGTGGTCAAGTCGTTCGACTTCGAAGGCGTCGACTGCAACGCCATCCACCGCGTGCTGCTGAACGACGTCGTCCACTGCGCCCCGCTCGACCGCGACCAGTGCCTCGCCGCCATCGAACTGTCGACCTTGAGCGTCGAATTTTTCCAATGACCGCGGCTCGCGGCGCGATTTGGCCAGCCGCCTGACCCAGCCCTACCGCGGCCGCCGCTCCGCATCCGCACGGGCGAGCCATGGCAACCACGGGAACGTGGTGGCGATCGGGGTGTTCTGCCGGGGGCGACGACAGCGGGGAGACCGCACCATGCCCGATCACGGGAAAGGCCGTGACGAGACGGTGTTGGTGGTGGCCGACGACCGCAAGGTGCTGGCAAGGCTTCGGGCCTACCTTTGCGATGAGGGGTTCCAGGTCGACACCGGCGCGACCGCGAACCCGAGTTGGCACCGCTTGGAGGCACGGCGACCTCGCGCCGCAGCGATGCCCGACGATGGCGAGCCGAACCTGGACCGGCGCGACGAAGCCGTTGCCGGCATGGCCAAGTCGCCTCGCGTCGGCGAGGACGCGCGCCAGCTGCGGGCGAACCCGGCTTCGCCGTCCACGCCAACCCGGCGGGTTCCACGGCCGGCGCGCACCGCTGGTGGCTGGTCCTTGGACCCAGCCGCCGGCGCCTTGATCGGCCCGGCGGGGCGGCGCATCGCCGTGACGCCGAGCGAGGCGCGGCTCTGGCAAACGCTGACCGCGGCGCCGGGCGTGCCGGTCGACCGCGACACGCTGTCGGCCAGGGTCAGAGGGGTGGGCTGGCAGCCCGACACACGGGCGGTCGACGTCCTCGTGGCGCGCCTCAGGGCGCGCGTCGAGGCCAATCCAGGGCGCCCCGACATCATCGTCACCGTCCGCAATCGGGGCTACATGCTCGTGCCCGATCCGGGAGCGGATGCGGGCGGATAGGCCGAACGCACTCGGGGCCGCGCGCGGGCCCTCGACCCACGCGCGGCCCCACCACGTCGTTACATCGAGAACCAACCCTGCTCGTCCTGCTCGAACTCGGGCAGGTTTTCGACCTCCTCGCGCGTCATGGCGATGCGAAAGTCGCCGTCGTCCTCCACCGGCGGCTCCAGGGCGTTGATGTCGATCGCCACCGTGCGCGCGCCGAAGCCGAGGAAGCCGCCGACGTCGACGAGCACCCGCGTCACCTGGTTGTCGGCGCCGATCAACAGATCGGCGATGCTGCCCACGGTCTCGTCATCGGGGCCCACCACGCTCTGGCCGAGCAGCTCGTCCGCCGAATAGCCGCCGGCGATGGTGCCGTCGAAACGCTCGCCCTCGGCCGCAAAGGAGCCGAAGTGCTCGGCACCGTTCTCCATCTCGGCAGCCGCACCCAAAGGCGCGCCGGTCGCCGTGGTCCCGTGCTGCGCCGGTGGCTGCGTCATCGCGCTGCCCGGCGATTGATCGGCGACGGCGACGCCGCCGCTCAACGCCAACATCGCAAGGCTTGCCGTCATCGTGCCAAAAGACATACGCATGCTTCTCTCCCAATTTTATTTATAGCGCCGCTGTGCGACACGAGGAAAACCACACCGGACGGCCTCGGTTTCCTGCCTTTACAAATGTTATATTTCATTTTCACGCCGCGCGTGGTGTGCAAATGGCAATTACGCTTGATCCAATGCATCGATCTCCACTTCCCGTACCGCCATGCGCCGACGGAACCAAATGGGATTTCTGTGGTTGATTGGCGAGGTGCGGCATGGTGCGGCACCACTCCACGGTGGAGACGAGCATGTTGCAATGGGCCCTGATCTTTTTCGTGTTGGCGATCGTTGCCGCCATTTTCGGCTTCGGCGGCGTCGCGGCGGCCTCGGCGCAGATCGCCCAGGTGATCTTCTTCGTCTTTCTCGCATTGTTGGTGATCAGCCTGCTGGTGCACGCGCTGCGCGGCCGGCCGCCACCGGCCTGAGCCACCGCCGCGCGCACCGCCAGCGGCGCGGAACCCACCGGGCTTCCGCGCCTTGCCATAGTCGTCACCACAATCGAACCCAATGGAGAACCGCAGCATGAACTGGGATCGGATCGAAGGTAATTGGAAGCAATTCAGCGGCAAGATGCGTCAGCAATGGGGCAAGTTGACCGATGACGATCTCGAACAGGCCAAAGGCAAGCGTGACGAGCTCGTCGGCCGCATCCAAGAGCGTTACGGCATCGCCAAAGCGGAAGCAGAACGGCAGGTCAGCGATTGGGAACGCTCGCTCTGAGGCGGCCGGCAGCGCCCGTTCCGGCTCCGGCCCCTGCGATGCCCATGCGGCGCCGGGGCCTAGAGCGTTTCGCGGTTAGGTAGCGCACGGGCCATCCCTCACCTCCGCCCGGCCACCCATGACATCGTACGCTCGTGGGTGGCCGGCCACCCCAAGCTGCAAAGCAGCTTGGGGATCCCGGCGGGCGGGGTTGCGGGATGGTCAAGCATTTCGGGAAACGCTCTAGT
>RECO01000294.1 GCA_007694015.1 Geminicoccaceae bacterium | reverse complement strand
GGGCGTTGGTGCCGTAGGCGTTGATGATGCCGCCATTGACCACCGTCGGGTCGAGGCCAGCCGCGTCGAACAGGGCGGCGATCATCGAGGTGGTGGTGGTCTTGCCGTGGGTGCCGGCGACCGCGACCGAATATTTGAGGCGCATCAGCTCGCCCAGCATCTCGGCGCGGCGCACCACCGGGACACGCCGGGCGCGGGCGTCGATCAGCTCGGGATTGCTCTCCTTGATCGCCGAGGAGACGACGACGACCCTGGCCTCGGCCACGTTTTCCGGGCGGTGGCCGATCATCACCTCGATGCCGAGGCCTTGCAGGCGCTTGACGTTGGCGCTCTCGGCGACGTCCGAGCCCTGCACCTGGTAGCCCAGATTGTGCAGGATTTCGGCGATGCCGCTCATGCCGATCCCGCCGATGCCGACGAAATGCAGCTTGCCCACCTCGAGCGGCAGCACGTTCATCGGCTCGCCTCCACGACCAGATCGGCCAGCGTCTCGGCCGCATCGACGCGGGCGAGCCCGGCCGCTGCGGCGGCCATCCGGGCCAAGCGCTCGGGTGCGTCCAACAAGCCGTCGAGTGCCTGGGTGAGGGCCTCGGCGGTGAAGGCGTCGGGGTCGATCACCAAGGCGGCACCTTCGGCTTCGAGCGCCTTCGCGTTGGCCCGCTGGTGGTCGTCGGCGGCGAATTTGTAGGGCACGAGCAGCATCGGGCGGCCGACCACCAGGGTTTCGGCCACCGCCGAGGCCCCGGCGCGGGTCAAGACCAGGTCGGCGGCTTCCAGCCGAGCCGGCATGTCGTCGAAGAAGCTCGCCGTTTCGGCGTCGATGCCCGCTTCGGCGTAGCTCATGCGCACCCGCTCCAGGTCTTCCGGGCGGCATTGCTGGGTGACGCGGAGGCGGCGGGCTTCGTCGCCGAGGGCCGTGATCGCCGCCGGCACCACGTCGGCAAAGGCGCTCGCCCCCTGGCTGCCGCCGACGACGAAGAGCCGGATCGGCTGGTCCGGCGCATGGCGCCAGGGGCTCGGCGCGAAGCCGGCACGGACCGGGTTGCCGACCAGGCGGCCCGTGGCCGGGGCGCCCGCGGTCGGCTCGAAGCTGAGCGCCACGGTGCGGGCGAAGCGGAGCAGGAGGCGGTGCGCCCGGCCGAACACGGCGTTTTGCTCGTGCAGCACCAAGGGCACGCGCAAGAGGCCGGCAGCGAGCCCGGTCGGCACCGCCGCGTAGCCGCCGAAGGCGGCGACGGCCTTGGGGCGGGCGATCAGGAACCGGACGAGGCTTTGGGCGAAACCGAGGCCGAGCACGAGGAGGCCCTGGAGCTTTTGGGCGAGGCTGCCGGTCGGGCTCGAGGCTTGGACCTGCCAGTGCCGCGCACCTTCGGGCAGGTAGCGGAGGCCTCGGGCATCGACCGCATAGGCCACCTTCTGGCCGCGGCGCTCGAGCGCGTCGCCCAAGGCCACGGCCGGGAACATGTGCCCGCCGGTGCCGCCCGACGCGATGACCACGGCCCCTCTCATCGGATCACCACGATGGAAGGCGTGCGGCGCAACAGCGCCAGGACCATGCCGCAGCCGAGGGCGAGTGCGATCAGGGAGGAGCCGCCATAGGAGACGAAGGGCAGCGTCATGCCCTTGGCCGGCAGGATGGCGACGTTGACGCCGAGGTTGATCGCCGCCTGCAGGCCGAACTGCGTGATCAGGCCGATGGCGGCGAGCTGGGCGAAGCGGTCGGGTTGGCGGTCGGCCAGGATCAGGGCGCGGAGCACGATCGAGGCGAACAGCAGGACGACGACGATGCCGATGAGGAGGCCGAATTCCTCGACTCCGGCGGCGAAGATGAAGTCGGCGTGGCTGTCGGGCAGGCGGTTCTTGATCACGCCCTCGCCCGGCCCCTGGCCGAACCAGCCGCCGGCGGTCAGGGCCTGGATGGCGCGCTCGACCTGAAAGCCGGAGTCGGCGGCGAGGAACCCGTCGATACGGCTCTGGACGTGGCCGAAGCTGTGGTACGCGAGCACGAGCACGCCCACGCTCGCACTGGCCATGCCCACCACCCAAGGCCAGGCGAGGCCCGCCATGAACACCATGGCGGCGAAGACGACGAGGACGAGCAGGGCGGTGCCGACGTCCGGCTGCATCAAGAGCAGGACGGTGACGACGGCGACGGGCAGCATCGCCTGCGGCAAGGCCCTCAAGCCCTCCTGGCTCGCCAGCACGTGGGCGGTGACGATGATCAAGGCGGGCTTGACGAACTCGCTCGGCTGCAGGCTGAGGCCGCCGAAGTTGAGCCAGCGGACGGCCCCGTTCACCTCGACGCCGATCAAAGGCACGAGCGCCAGAAGGCCCAGGCTCACGATGAACAAGAACGTGCCGATGCGGCGCACGCCGAGGGGGGCGAGCAGCGACGCGGTCAAGAGCACCACGAC
Source organism: Geminicoccaceae bacterium (assembly GCA_007694015.1). GTDB lineage: Bacteria > Pseudomonadota > Alphaproteobacteria > Geminicoccales > Geminicoccaceae > RECO01. Next base: position 1,788 of record RECO01000294.1, on the reverse strand, counting down.
CGCAAGGCCCAAAAAGATGCTCTGGCGCACCGCGAAGTGCCAGGGGTTCAGGTTCTTCAGCTCGGCCACGGGCGGGCTCGCGGTGAAGACGAAGACGAGCCCGGTTGCCGCCAACAGGCCGAGCACGGCCAGAAGCGGACGGTCGACCGTCCACCACCAGTTCGCCACCAAGCTGTTGTCGGTGCGGCTGAACGCGGTCATGGCGTCAGCGCAGCTTCAAGGTGGAAAGGCCGATCAACGCCAGGATCATGGCGATGATCCAAAAGCGGATGACGATGGTGGGCTCGTGCCAGCCTTTCTTTTCGAAGTGGTGGTGCAAGGGCGCCATGGCGAAGACGCGCTTGCCGGTGAGCTTGAACGAGACGACCTGGACGATGACCGAGACCGTCTCCAGGACGAACAGGCCGCCGATGATCACCAAGACCAGCTCGTGGTTGGTGATCACCGCCGTGGCGCCGAGGGCCCCGCCCGTGGCGAGCGAGCCCGTGTCGCCCATGAACACCATGGCCGGCGGCGCGTTGAACCAGAGAAAGCCCAAGGCCGCCCCGACGACCGCACCGCAGACCACGGCGAGCTCGCCCGTGCCGGGCACGAACGGGATGCCCAGATAGTTGGCGAAGATCGCGTTGCCGATCAGGTAGGAGATGAGGGCGAAGCACATCGCCGCGATCATCACCGGCACGATGGCGAGCCCATCGAGCCCGTCGGTGAGGTTCACGGCATTCGAGGTGCCGACCATCACCAACATGCCGAACACGGCCGCCCCGACCACGCCGAGCGGGATCAACAGGTCCTTGAAGAAGGGCACGGCGAGGCTGGTCGCGTAGGGCTCCTCGGTCAGCATGATGACGGCGACCGCCGCGATCAGCGCGATGCCGAACTGGGCCAGCAGCTTGAGCCGGCCGGCGAGCCCCTTCGAGCTGCGCTTGGTGACCTTCAGGTAGTCGTCGTAGAAGCCGATGCCGCCATAGCCGAGCGTGACCAGCAGGACGACCCAGACATAGCCGTTGGTGAGGTCGGCCCAGAGCAGCGTGGCGATGCCGAGCGAGAGCAGGATGAGCACCCCGCCCATGGTCGGCGTGCCCTGCTTGGTGATCAGGTGGCTTTCGGGGCCGTCCTCGCGGATCGGCTGGCCCTTGCCCTGCTTCGAGCGCAGCCAGCGGATGATGGCGGGGCCGAAGACGAAGCTCACCAACAGCGCCGTCATGATGGCGCCGCCGGTGCGGAAGGTGAGGTAACGAAAGACGTTGAAGGGCCCGAAGTCGGCCGCCAGCGGCACCAGGAGGTGATAGAGCATCAGCCCCGCCCTCCCTCGAGCAAGGCCGTCACCAAGGCCCCCATGCCACTCGCCAGGGACCCCTTGACCAACAGGGTGTCGCCCGGCTGCAGCGCCGCCCGCACCCGCTCGGCCAAATCGTGCGCGGTGTCGCCGTGGCCACCGCGCAGCCCTGCCGGCAAGGCCGCATCCAACGCCGTCATCTCGTCGCCGGCGGTGAAGACCAACGCCACGGCCGCCGCCTCGAGCGGGGCCGCCAAGCCGGCGTGCAGGCGCAGCGTGTCGGCGCCCAGTTCCTTCATCGCGCCGAGGGCCGCGAGTTTGCGCCCAGGGGCCAGGGCCAGGACCTCGATCGCCGCCCGCATCGAGGCCGGGTTGGCGTTGTAGGCGTCGTCGATCAGCACCGCCTCGCCGCCGGGCACCGCGACGACGTGGCGCCGGCCGCGGCCGGGCTCGGCCTCGAGATCGGCGAGGCTCGCCGCAAAGGTCGCAACGTCGGCGCCAAGGGCATT
>RECO01000044.1 GCA_007694015.1 Geminicoccaceae bacterium | reverse complement strand
TCGCCATGAGCGGTCATTGGGGTTCGGTTGGGAAGGCGGCTCTTGTTTAGGGTTGAGGCGACGTTGGGAAGGCGCGGAGGCGGTGGGGAAGGACGGCGACGCGGCTGCCGGGGGCGAAGCCGCGTTCGGCGAAGACGGCGCGCGGCAGTTCGGCTTCGTAGACACCGGGCGGCTGAGCCGCGTCGATCAGCTCGACGCGAACGCCGCTGCCATGGGCCGTGAGGTGGCGGATGGTCAACTCGGCGAGGGCGCCGGGCGTGCCGGATGCCCGTAGGTCGAGCTCGTGCGGCCGGACGTAGGCGATGCCGGGCCCCTGGACGGAAGCGGCGAGACCGGCGCGCTCCGCCTCGATGAGGGCGTCGCCGATGCGGACACGTCCCTGCTCGACGCGGCAGACGAAGCGGTTGGCCTGCCCGAGGAACTCGTAGACGAAGGGGCTCTGCGGGTCGTCGTGCAGCGCCATCGGCGTGCCCACCTGCTCGATCCGGCCCCGGTGCATCACCACCACCCGGTCGGCCACCTCGAGCGCCTCGGTCTGGTCGTGGGTGACGAACAGGCTGGTGACGTGGATCTCGTCGTGCAGCAGCCGGAGCCAGCGGCGGAGGTCCTTGCGCACGGTGGCGTCGAGTGCTCCGAAGGGCTCGTCGAGCAACAGCACCTGGGGCTCGATGGCGAGCGCTCGGGCGAGCGCCACCCGCTGGCGCTGGCCGCCCGACAGCTGCGCCGGGTAGCGGTCGGCGAGGTGGCCGAGTTGGACGAGGTCCAACAGCCGCCGCACCCGCGCCCGCCGCTCGGCCATCGCCGGCCGGCGCTGGCGCGGCATCACCCTGAGCCCAAAATCGACGTTGGCCGCTACGGTCATGTGGCGAAAGAGCGCGTAGTGCTGGAAGACGAAGCCGACCCGGCGCTCACGGGGGCCAAGGTCGGTCGCATCCCGGCCGCCGAAGAGGATGCGCCCACGGTCCGGGAAGTCGAGGCCCGCGATCATCCGGAGGAGCGTGGTCTTGCCCGAGCCCGAGGGGCCGAGCAGGGCCGTCAACTCGCCCGCCGGCACCGCAAGGTCGAGATCGTCGACGGCGGCGAAGGTGCCGAAGTGGCGGGTCACGCCCTGGACATCGATCTGCATGGGCTCAGCTCCGGGTTCTGGCTTCGAGGACGAGCTTGGCGGCCAGCGTGACCAGCGCCAGCACGGCGAGGGTCGACGCGGCGGCGAAGGCACCCACGGTGTTGAGGTCGTTGAACAGCAGTTCCACCTGCAACGGCAGCGTGTTGGTCTGGCCGCGGATGTTGCCGGAGACGACCGACACGGCACCGAACTCGCCCATCACCCGCGCGTTGCAGAGGATGGCGCCGTAGAGCAGCGCCCAGCGGACGTTGGGCAGGGTCACGAGGAGGAACGTCTGCAGGCCGCTGGCACCGAGGGTGATGGCGGCCTCCTCGTCTTCGCTTCCCTGCGCCTGCATCAAGGGGATCAGCTCGCGGGCGACGAAGGGTGCGGTGACGAACAGGCTGACGAGGAAGATCGCCCAGAGGGTGAACATCACCTGGATGTCGTGGGCCTGAAGGAACGGGCCGAGCAGGCCTTGGGCGCCGTAGAGGAAGAGGTAGATTACGCCGGCCACGATCGGCGAGACCGAGAATGGGATCTCGATCAGCGTCACCAGCAGCCGGCGGCCGAAGAAGCGGTAGCGGGTGACGAGCCAGGCGGCGGCAACGCCGAAGACCACGTTGATCGGCACCACGACCAAGGCCGTGAGCACGGTGAGGCCGATGGCGTGCCGCGTCGCCGGCTCGGTGACGTGGTGAACGTAGGCATCGAGCCCCGCGGCAAAGGCCTGGACGAAGATCAGCACCAGGGGGGCGAGCAGGAAGAGCGCCGAGAGCACCAGTGCGAGGCCGACCAGCCACGCGCCGCTCGGCCCCTGGCGGCGGGCGTTAGTGACGGTCGGCATGGCGGAGCTGCCAGGACTGGAGGAGATTGGTGAGGAACAGCAGCACGAAGGCCATGGCGAGCAGCACCGTGGCCAAGGCGGCGGCGGCCGGATAGTCGAACTCGTCGAGGCGGATGTAGACCAGGAGCGAGGTGACCTCGGTCCGGAACGGCAGGTTGCCGGCGATGAAGACGATGGCGCCGAACTCGCCGAGGCTACGGGCGAAGGCCAAGGCGCAGCCGGCGGTAAACGCCGGTAGGATCATGGGCCACACGACCAGCCGGAAGGTCTGCCAGGGGCTCGCACCGAGGGTGGTGGCCGCCTCCTCCAACTCGCCCTGCATGTCTTCGAGGACGGGCTGCACCGTGCGCACGACGAACGGCACGCTGGTGAAGGCCATGGCGAGGGCGATGCCAAGGGGCGCATAGGCGACCTGGATGCCGAGTGGCGCCAGCACGCTGCCGAACCAGCCGCTGCGGTCGAAGAGGGTGACCAGCGCCAGTCCGGCGACCGCCGTTGGCAGGGCGAAGGGCAGGTCGACCAGGGCGTCGAGCAGCCGGCGCCCGGGGAACTCGTGGCGCACCAGCACCCAGGCGAGCAACAAGCCGAAGACGGCGTTGAACGCCGTCGCCATCGCCGCCGTGGTCAAGGTGATGCGGTAGGTAGCAAGGGCGCGCGGCGAGGTGGCGAGCCGCCAGAACTCGTCCCAGCCGAGGCTCGCCGTCTTCAGCAGCATGGCGGCGAGCGGCAGGGCGACGATCAGGCCGAGGTAGAACAGCGTAATGCCGAGCGTCAGGCCGAACCCCGGCAGGACGCGTTGCCGCCGCCACGCCGGCGAGCGTGACCAGGACAGACCAAGGGGGCGCGCCGTCCGGGCGCGCCCCGCGTCGAGAAGCCGGGTGCTCACTGGTTGACGAACACCTGATCGAGGATGCCGTCGCTGGCAAAGTGCTCGGCGCTCACCGCCTCCCAGCCGCCGAACACCTCCTCGACCGTGACCAGGCGCACCTCAGGGAAGCGATGGGCGAACTCGGCGCGCACCTCCGGGTCATGGACCCGGTGGTTGCGGCCGGCGGCGATGGCCTGGCCTTCCGGCGTGTAGAGGAAGTCGAGATAGGCCTCGGCGAGTTCCCGCGAGCCGCGGCGGTCGACCACGGCGTCGACCACGGCGACCGGGAACTCCGCGAGCAGGCTCACGCTCGGCACCACGGCCTCGAACCCGGCCTCGCCGAACTCCTCGCGAATCGACAAAACCTCGGCCTCGAAGGTGACCAGCACGTCGCCGATCTCCCGTTCGGCGAACGTCAGCGTGGCGGCGCGGCCGCCGGTGTCGAACACCGGCACGTTCTGAAAGATGCGGCCGACGAAGTCGCGCACCTGGGCCTCGTTGCCATCGAACGCCTCGAGGCCATAGACCCAGGCGGCGAGGTAGGTGTACCGCGCGTTGCCGGAGGTCTTCGGATTGGGGAACACGACGGCCACGTCCTCGCGGGCGAGGTCGGACCAGTCTTGGATGTCCTTCGGGTTTCCGGCCCGGACCAGGAAGGCGGGCAGCGAATAGAACGGCGAGGCGTTGTTCGGCAGCCGCGCCTGCCAGTCGGCCGCGACCAAGTTGCCGCGGTCGTGCAGGAGCTGCACGTCGGTGAACTGGTTGAAGGTCACGACGTCGGCCGGAAGCCCCTCCAGAATCGCCCGGGCCTGGCGCGACGTGCCAGCGTGCGACTGGTCGATGGTGACGGCGCGGCCGGTTTCCGCCTGGTACTTGGCGACGAAGGCCGCGTTCACCTCGGCGAACAGTTCGCGGGCGATGTCGTAGGAGACGTTCAGGATGGTGTCGGCGCCTTGGGCGGCGGCGGGCGAGGTGGCCAGGGCAAGGCCCACCAGGGCCGGAACGAGCTTGAAGCGCATGTCGATGATCCTTCGACGGACGGCGGACGACGCCGCTTCGTTGCGCTGCATCATGCGCCGGAACGGGCCGTCGGCAGAGGCATGGGCCTCCTCTTTTGCGGCCGATTCGGAGAGCGGTTCAGCCGAAGGCGAGCATCCGGGCAGCAAGGATCATCGCCATCATGGTGCCGAGGTAGATGCCCGAGGACCAGGCGAGTTGGGCCAGCATGCGCCAGTCGGCGCGGTGGCGGGTGCGGGCGTTCGGGAAGCGACGGTGCATGGCGGGCTCCTCAGGCGGAGAGGGGTTCGGAGGCGGCGCGCTTGCGGGCGGCATCGAGGGCGACGATCGCTACCTGCTCGGCGCGGTGGCTGATCTCGGGCACGG
>RECO01000045.1 GCA_007694015.1 Geminicoccaceae bacterium | reverse complement strand
GCCAACACCCGCAACAACCCGGTCGAGGACATCGAGAGCCACCTGCCCTTGCGGGTGAACCGCTACGAGCTGCGCGCGGACGTCATCGGTGCCGGCCAGTGGCGCGGCGGGCTCGGCGCGGTGCGCGAATTCGAGTTCCTCGCCGATGGCGGCATCTCGGTCGAGGGCGACGGTCACGTACAGCGGCCTTGGGGCTTCGTCGGCGGCAGCGATGGGCAACCGGCGGCCCTTTGCGCCTACCGCGCAGACGGCGGCAGCGAGGCGCTCCCGAGCAAGCTGCCCTATCGAACCGCCAAGGCCGGCGACCGTTTCGAAGCGTTGGGTCCGGCCGGCGGTGGCTACGGCAACCCCTTCGAACGGGAGCCGGAACGGGTGCGCGCCGACGTCCTCGACGGTCTGATCAGCCGGGCCACCGCCAAGACGGCCTTCGGCGTCGTGCTGACCGACGCGCTCGAGGTCGATCGGGCTGCAACCGAGAGCCAGCGGGCCGCTCGACCGCCCGCTTGAACGCACCACGAGCGCGTTCATTCCGAGGCGGACAAAAGTTCATTCCTGCAAGCACCTGGGCCGAGGCGGCAGCGGCGACGATCTCGTTGGAGAGTTGGCGGCGCGGTCTTGGCCTTTGCGGGGTCACTTCACGATTTGTCATAATACCCGTTATCCCCAGGCTAAACACCTGTTCGAAAACGAAAGATGGGTGGGACAGTTCGTTTTGTAGAATCGTTTTTTTCGGGCTGGCCCAGGGCCATGACGGGGCGGGAGGTGCGGGATCGACGATGTCCAAAGAGCGGGTGGCACGGTAGCACGAAAAGGGCTGAAATCCTAGAATTGGGGCTATCGCCGGTTTTGGCGAAGGCGCGCAGGCGTGCGCGTCCTGGGCGATCCGCCTTGGGCGGTGCTGCCTGCGGCCCCGTTGCCAAGAGCACCCTGACCTGCAGGTCGAGGCCATGGGCGGGCTCGGCACACCGACCGCGGCGCCGCCAAATTTGCACCTCGTTGACGGGACCCTGGGCCGGCTCGCGCGTTGTCTATCCGGGGAGCGTTCCAGGAGGTAGCGATGGGGAGCGGCCGCATCCGCGTCGGGACGTCGGGCTGGCACTACGGCCATTGGGTCGGGCCGTTCTATCCTGAGCATATGCCGGCGGCCGAACGGCTGCGCTACTATGCGGACCACTTCGACACGGTCGAGGTCGATACCACCTTCTACCGCCTGCCCAAGGCCGACACCGTCGAAGACTGGCGGCGGACGACGCCCTTGGACTTCCTCTTCACCGCTAAGGCGAGCCGCTACACCACGCACATGAAGAAGCTGCGCGAACCGGCGGCATCGACCACGCTGCTGTTCGACGTGCTGGACGGGTTCGGCGACAAGCTCGGCCCGATCCTGTTCCAGCTTCCACCCGGCTGGCACGTCGACGAGGGCCGGCTGGAGGCTTTCCTCGCAGCGCTGCCCGAAGGCCGGCGCTACGCCTTCGAGCTGCGCGACGACACCTGGTGGACCGACCGCGTCTACGACCTGCTCCAGCGCTACGGTGCGGCTCTCTGCATCTTCGACCTCGCCGACGGCGCTACGACGGCCGCACCCTGTTCGGCTGGGCCCGCCGGTTCGTGACGTGGCGCGAGGCGGGGCTGGACGTTTTCTGCTATTTCGACAACGACGCAGCCGGTCGCGCGGCAAAAGACGCGGCACGGCTGCTCACGCTGATCGCGAACCGGAGGACACATGCCGGTCGCCAACACTGAGATCGCCGAACTCTTCGAGCGCTACGCCACCCTTTTGGAGATCGACGGCGCCAACCCCTTCCGCGTGCGGGCCTACCGCAACGCCGCACGAACGTTGGAGAACCTGCCGCAGAGCGCCGTCTCGATGCTGGAGGCGGGCGAAGACCTGAGCGAGCTCTCGGGCATCGGCGAGGACCTCGCGGACAAGATCGGGGCGATCGCCCGAAGCGGCCGGTTCGACGAGCTGGAGGAGCTGCAGGACGACCTGCCGGCGAGCCTCGCCGAGATCGCGGCCCTGCCCGGCATCGGCCCCAAGCGCGTGGCGAGGCTCTACGAAGCCCTGGGCGTCGAGCGCCTGGATGAGCTGGAAAAGGCCGCGAAGGACGAGCGGTTGCGCAAGGTCGAGGGCTTCGGCGCCCGGACCGAGCAGAAGATCCTGGATGAAATCGCGCGGCGGGCCGGGCGCCAAAAGCGCTATCGCCTTGCCAGCGCCGAACAGATGGCAGCCCCGCTGCTCGCCTATCTGCGCGACCATCCGGGCATCAAAGAGGCCGAGATCGCCGGCAGCTATCGCCGCCGCAAGGAGACCGTGGGCGACCTCGACATCCTGGTGACGGCCGCACGCGATGCCGAGGTGATGGAGCATTTCGTCGCCTACGACGACGTCGAGGCGGTGATCGCCAAGGGCTCGACCCGCTCGACCATCCGCCTGCGGAGCGGCCTCGAGGTCGATCTGCGCCTGGTCCCGGCGGTCGGCTGGGGGGCGGCGCTCCATTACTTCACGGGCGCCAAGGCGCACAACGTCCAAACTCGCCAAATCGCCGCCGCCAAGCACTGGAAGCTCAACGAATACGGTCTGTTCGACGGCGACGAACGGATCGCCGGCAAGACCGAGGAGGAGGTCTACCAAGCGCTCGGCCTCGCCTATGTCGAGCCCGAGCTGCGCGAGGATCGGGGCGAAATCGAGGCCGCGCGGGACGGCAAGCTGCCCGAGCTCGTGACGGTCGAAGACCTGAAGGGCGATTTGCACTGCCACACCCGGGCGAGTGACGGAAGAGACGACCTCGAAACGATGGCGCGTACGGCCCGCGAGCGCGGCCACGCCTATCTCGCCATCTCGGACCACTCCCAGCACATGCGCCTCGCGGGCGGCCTGAGCGCCAAGCGGCTGCGCGAGCAGCTCAGGGCGATCGACGAACTCAATCGCGGCTTCGACGACTTTCGGCTCCTCAAGGCGCTCGAGGTCGACATCCTCGAGGATGGCCGCCTCGACATGGACCCCGACGTCCTGAACGAGCTGGACTTGCGGATCTGCTCGATCCACGACGCCTTGGACCTGCCCGGCGACAAGCAGACCGAGCGGCTGATCAAGGCGATGGACGACCCCCGCTGCAATGTGGTGGCCCACCCGACCGGCCGGCTGATCAACAAGCGCGACCCCTATCGGCTCGATCTGGAACGGGTGATGGAAGCAGCGCTGGAGCGCGGCTGTTTTCTGGAGATCAACGCCCAGCCGCAACGCCTCGACCTCAACGACCGGCACGCCCGGATGGCGAAGGAGATGGGCCTGAAGCTCGCCATCTCGACCGACGCGCACAGCGCTTCGGGCCTCGCCTTTCTGCGCTTCGGCATCGACCAGGCGCGGCGTGCCCGGCTCGAGCCGGACGACGTCCTCAACACCCGTAGCTGGCCGGACCTGCAAAAGCTCCTCTGCCGGAACTGAGCGGGCGACGATCATGGACTTTCGCCACGACCCGAAGAGCGACTTCGCACCGATCGAGACGCTGGATCAGGACCGAGCGAAGGCCGAAATCGAAGCCCTGCGGGACGGGGTCGCCGATCACGACCACCGCTACCACATGGCCGATGACCCGGTGATCTCGGACGCGGTGTACGACCAGCTCTTCCAGCGCCTCGCCGCCCTCGAGGACGCCTTTCCGGCGCTCGGCTCCGACACCTCGCCCACCCGCCGCGTCGGCGCAGCGCCGTCGAAGGGGCTGGAGCGCGTCCCGCACGACGCGCCGATGCTGTCCCTGGAGGCCGCCTTCGAGCGAGCCGACGTCCGAGCGTTCGTCGCCCGTATCGACGGCCGCTCGGGCCTGGTCCTGGAGCCGAAGTTCGACGGGCTGTCGGTCGAGCTGATCGACGAGCAGGGTCGCTACGTCCGGGCCGCCTCGCGCGGCGACGGCCGGGAGGGTGACGACATCACCGACAACGCCGCCGTACTGGGGCGGCTGCGCGGGGCCGGGCGGCAGGGGCATCCGGCGCGCGCGGGCGAGGTGTCGGGGCAGGCCTGGGCGTGGTGGGCGCAACCGAGCCCGGTCGGCGCCGCCTCAGCCGCGGGCCGTTCGCCCCGGAGGAGCCCAGGGTCGGGCCAAGGCTCGCGTCGCCGGTCGAACCTGCTGCCGGGTCAGCCAGGGCCTTGCGGGCGTGGCCCACTCGTGCGAACGCTTCGTCCTGATGCGCGAGGGGCCGATCGTCG
>RECO01000046.1 GCA_007694015.1 Geminicoccaceae bacterium | reverse complement strand
GTTCCAGCACACCCAACCCCAGAACCCCCTGGCTTTAGCCATGGGGAGGTTCAGCTGCACGACGACGCGCGGGCTTTCGAGCCCGAGCGGGCCGCTGCCTGCGACGATGTCGACGCCGGCGTCCGCGCCTGGCGGGGAAACGCGAATGCGGTAGCCCTGCGCGACGAGGATGGCGCCGACGAGACGCGTGAAATCATGCCCGGCAAAGGCGGAGGCGATACGCCGTTCGATCTGGTCGCGCGCGATCCGGTCGAGGTTCACCGGCGCGTCGGACGCCTCCTGCGTCTCATCCTCCGCGTTCGTGGACCCGTTCTTTGGCCGTTTCGCCGCTGCACCGTCTCCGGGGTCGCGACCCGTCTTGATCACAGCTTCGACGCGGACGAGCGCGTTGTTCCGGCTGATCTCGCAGACGGTCATGAAGGCGCCGAAGCTGTAGAGAAGATCCTGCCGGAAGGCGTCGCGCGGCACGTCGGGCTTGATCCATTCCACAGGCCGCGTGGCTTCGCCGTCCGGGCCGGGGGAATAGGGACCGGCGATGCGCCCGAGCGCGACGGCGCCGGTAATTTTCATCGGGCTGACGACGAGATCGCCGGTCTGTGCAACGTTGATGAACTGATTGATCTGGGCGGCGAAGTTCTTGTGACGGTTGGGTTTGTCGTTGGGGTGGATGCGGGCCATCTCGGCGATCAACGCCTCGCGGTCTCTCAGGTGCGAGATGTCGCCGTGGATTCCGAACCCGATGGTGAGCACGCCTTCCTCAAGGGCGCGGCGCTCGAACTCCCCGTTCTTGCCGAGACGGATCAGCCACAGGCGCGCCATCATCATGAAGCCATCTCCGCCTCGATCTGCTCAGGCCTCCGGTCGCCCTCGCAGAACCTCTCGAACACCTTCCACAGCTTCCCGGCGGCGTCGAGCATCCACCCCCCTCGCCTCGCCGTCGGTGTCCTCGGGTAAGCCGGCGGGGATCTCGATCACCGCCGCTTTCGTGGCGGCCAACACGCCTCCAGCCGGCACAACAAGACGAAGGGCAGGACGATGCGCCCCTACTCCGACTGCTTGAAGTCGCCCCTCAGCAGCTCGGCGATACTCCACAAGAGCGTGCCGAGCCGCCCGACCTTCGCTGCGTCAGCCATTGCCTTCCTCTTCCTCTAGCGCGGAACCTCCTCGACGGAGCGAAGACGGCTCCGGCCGTGGAGCGAGTGCCTTGCCGAATATTCTTAGCAAGGATAGTGCGTCGGCTATTTAGAACAGAGATAGCGTCGCAAGACCGCAAAAAACAAGCAAAAGGCCGGACCCCGCGTAGATCGCCACGTTGAATATCAACCAAAATCGAATTTTCGTTTTTGCTACGCCCGATTTCGTCGGTATGAGGTAACAATGGTTCTCATGGTAGTGCGCGAGACTTGGCTTGAGCATTCCCACGCCCAAAGCAAGCAGGCAAACACCCAACGAAAAAAATAGAACAGAGACGACGTAGATAAATAATTTTGATGTATTTCCATTGAAAAGCAATGCAGCAGCAAAACAGAAAAATAGGACAAAAATAAAAAGGGAAAATTGGATGGTTCGCGACGTCGTGGACGTGAATGGAAACTTGTCTGGCATAACAATGCGGTCCATCAAAATTTGAAAGTGCGCGTTCGCTATAACGCATCCCCAGCCCGGCCGCAAAAACCAACCTTCTGCCCTTTCGATTGTGCCGACGGTTATGTGTGCATCCGGCCGTGGACGGGTTCGAGGCCGCGATCCGGGACATAGCTGCCGCGCGGGTAGCCTGCTTTCGAAGGTGTAGTGTGTAAGCCTCTCCCCTCCCCTCCCCTCCCCTTCCATTCTCGAAGCTGAGCGGGATTTGGCGGCGGAAACATCAGTGGTCAGACCAGAGAAGATGTGAATGGTTCTAGATGTTCAGCGGAACGGGAGTGCCCTTAGCAGGCGGTTGACGAACAGATCCGAGCCGAGCGCCACCATGGTGCCCTGGAGCACGAACAGCGTGCGCAGGTGGCGCTCGCTTTCGGTCTCGGCCCTGATCCAGCCCTCGCCTTCGCCTGCGCGCTCCAGGATGACGCCGTTGCGGCCGACGGCGAGGGCGCGGCCCGTGTCGTCGATCCAGCCGGCCCGCAGCGCGCGGGTGTCCGGTGCGTCGTCGGCGATCCAGCGCGTGGTGCCGGCCGCGCGGCGGAGCAGGGTGCCGCGCTCGCCGACGGCAAGGGCGGTGCCGGCGGCGGTGATGTGCAGCCCGTTCAGCTCGCGGGTGGTGCCGAGCCGCTCCAGGGCCAACTGGTCGCTGGTCGGGTCGTAGCGCAGTGCGAGGCCGCGGTCGCCGACGGCCAGGAGGGTGCCATCGGCGTCGCGGGCGACGGCGTTGAGCGGAAAGCCGCGGCCGACCGGGCTCGCCAGTTCGCGGATGACGGGGCTGGGCGCGAGGTCGAGCCGCCAGAGGGTCTCGCCGGTGCCGACGATGAGGGCGCTGGTATCGTCGATCCAGGCGACGCCGCGGAGCTCCACGGGCGCCGGCGTGGCGATCGGTTGCCAGCGCTGGCCGTCGACGAGGAGCACCGTGCCGCCGTGGCCGACGACCAGGGCGCTGCCGTCGGGGCCGAAGGCCGTGTCCAAGAGGTCGGCTGTGGTGCCGGTGCGAAGTTCGGCCCAGCGGCCGTCGCGGCGGAGGAAGGCGGTGCCGGCGCGGCCGACCACCAGGGCTTGGTCGCCGAAGCTGTCGGCGCCGGAGAGGGCGAACGGCCCGAGCGAGGGCTCCAGGCGCCAAACCGCTTCCTCGCCCCGGACCAGCACCGAGCCGTCCTCGATTTCGTTGATGAGGCGCGGGTCGTGGGTGGCGATGAGGGGGGCGAAGAGCGCCATGGCGATGATCGCGAGGAGGACCACGCCGCCGATCACGGCGAGGCGGTCCTGGACCATCAAGGCGAGCGGTTCGAGGCTGCTTTCGAGGTAGGAGGGCAGCCTCATTTGAAGGCCACCCGTGGGTCGAGGGTGGTGTAGAGCAGGTCGACCAGGAGGTTCAGGGTGATGACGAAGGCGGCCATGACGAGGAAGCTGGCTTGGGCCAGGGGGAAGTCGGAGGTGCGCACGGCGTTGAGGATTTCACGGCCGAGGCCCGGCCAGGAAAAGACCACCTCGACCACCACCTGACCGCCGGCGGCGAGGCCGATGGTGACGGCGAGTTGCGTGACGACCGGCAGCAGCGCGTTGCGGGCGGCGTGGTGGTAGAGGATGCGGTGTTCGGGCAGGCCCTTGGCCCGCGCCATCTCGATGAAGTCCTCGCCGTAGACCTCGAGCATGGTGTTGCGCATGATCAACAGCGGCGAGCCCAGATAATAGAGGGCGACGATCAGCGCCGGCATGGTCAGGTGCCAGAGGAAGTCGGCGGTGGTGATCTTGTCCCAGAAGCCGGTGGCTTCGTAGGGCAGGGTGCGCATGCCGGAGGTCGGCATCAGGCCGAGCATGACGCCGAAGACGAGGATGGCGATCATCCCGGTCCAGAACATCGGGGCCGAGCGGAACATCAGGCCGAAGAAGATGCCGATGGTGTCGGTGCGGGTGCCGCGGCGCCAGGAGAGCCAAGCGCCGAGCGGCACGCCGATGGCGTAGGCGACGATGATCGCCGAGAGCATCAACACCATGGTGTTGGCGAGGCGCTCCCAGACGATGTCGGCGACCGGCGCCCGGTAGGAGAAGGAAAAGCCGAAGTCGCCCTGCACCGCATTGAACAGGAACAAAAGGTATTGGCGCCAAAGCGGCAGGTCGAGGCCGAATTGGGCGCGGATCAGGTCGCGGGCTTCCTGGTTCAGCCCCTCGGTGATCAGGGCCGCCGTCGGGTCGGGCAGGCCCAGCCGGAAGAGGAAGAAGAGCAGCGTGGCGATGATGAACAGCGACACGAGCGCTTGGAAGACGCGGCGGACGACGTAGGCCCGGCGGTTCATCGGCGCCTTGGCTCAGCGGCGAAGCCATTTTCCATAATCCGGCATATCCCCAACCCAAACCCTTGTCGCAACGCGATTCTACCCTTCGACAGTTCGTTTTGTAGAATCGCTTTTTTCGCGCCCACGCACCACTCGCCGCCGGACCGACCACGCATGATACCAAAAATAGGAAAAATCGCCCATACCTCCCCACATCCGGGTCGGCTGAGCCGACCCTGGGGGGTGCGGGGGGGCCATCAAGCCCCCCCGCGGTGGGGTGCCCCCCCGCCGCGCAGGATCCGCCCGTGGGCG
>RECO01000155.1 GCA_007694015.1 Geminicoccaceae bacterium | reverse complement strand
TCGTGCGCCCATCCCCAAAAGTCCGACGGCCCTGGCCGTCGGTCGGGGGTGCAGGAGGCCAAAAGCCCCCTGCCTCTTCCTCTTTCCCTGGGGAGCTGAGATGGACGGCTTGATCGCCTACGGCATCTTTTTCCTCAGCTTCGCCTCGATGTACGCGCTCTTGGCGCTCGGGCTGAACGTGCAGTGGGGCTATACCGGCATGTTGAACGTGGGTGTCGCCGCGTTCTTTGCCGTTGGCGCCTACACCAGTGCCATTTTGACGACGGGGGCGAGCCCCAATCATCTGGGCGGGTTCGGGCTACCGTTCTACGTGGGCTTCGTCGGCGCCATGGTCACGGCGGCCATCCTCGCCGCGGCGATCGGTGCGATCACGCTGAACCTGCGCTCCGACTATCTCGCCATCGCCTCGATCGGCATTGCCGAGATCGTGCGGCTGTTCTTGAAGAACGAGGAGTGGCTGACCAATGGCGTGCGCGGTATTGCCGGCATCCCGCGCCCCAGTGCGGCGGATTTGCCGATCACCACGCCGCAGCTCATGCTCCTGATCGCCGTGGTGCTGGTGATCCTGGTCTATTGGGCCAACGAGCGGGCCTACCGCTCGCCGTGGGGACGGGTGCTGCGCGCCATCCGCGACAACGAAACGGCGGCCCGCGCCATGGGCAAGAACAGCCTCGTTTTCCGCCTGCAGGCGTTCGTCTTCGGTGCGGCGGTGATGGGGCTCGCCGGTGCCTACTACGCCCACTTCATCGGCTTCATCAGCCCCGAGGCGTTCGACCCGATCTTTGCCACCTTCATCGTCTGGGTGATGCTGATCGCGGGCGGCTCCGGCAACAACCGCGGCGCCATCCTCGGTGCGATGGTCATCTGGGGCGTGTGGTCCGGCACCGAATTCATCATCAACCAACTGCCCGATCAATACGTCACCCAAGGCGGTGCCGCGCGCATCCTCCTGATCGGTATCCTCCTCCAAGTGATCCTCATCCTCCGCCCCGAAGGCCTCCTCCCCGGCCGCCCGCCCAAGCCCATCGTCGGCGACGACCGGCGCGGGTAGAGCCGTTCAACGAGAGCCCTGCCATGTCGGCGTCCTGCGCCATTCGCCGCCTCGTCGCCCTGGCCGCAGCCCTTGCGCTGTTGGCGTTGCCGCTGCGCGCCTCCGCAGCCGACGTGCTGGTCTTTGCCGCGGCCAGCCTGACCGACGCGCTCGACCGCGTCGCCACTGCCTGGAGCGAGGAAACCGCCAACCGCGCCATCCTGTCGTTCGCCGGCTCGTCGGCCCTCGCGCGCCAGATCCAGCAGGGCGCGCCCGCCGACATCTTCATTTCCGCCAGCGTCGAGTGGATGGACGCGGTCGAGGCCTCGGGCGACATCCGCGCCGGCACGCGGCGCGACCTCCTCGCCAACACGCTCGTGCTCATCGCCCATGGCCGCGACGTCTCGCCGGTGACCATCGACGAGACGCTCGATCTGGCGGGGATGCTCGGCGACGAGCGCTTGGCGATGGCGCTGGTGGAGGCGGTGCCGGCCGGCATCTACGGCAAGGCCGCGCTCACCGCGCTGGGCCTTTGGGACGACGTGGCGCCGCTCGTCGCCCAGGCCGACAACGTCCGCGCCGCTTTGGCCTTCGTGGCGCGCAACGAAGCGCCGCTCGGCATCGTCTACGCCACCGAGGCGGTGGTCGAGGACAACGTCACGATCATCGCCAATTTCCCGCCCGGCACACACGCGCCCATCATTCTGCCCGCTGCCATGACCGCAGAGAGCCAAAGTCCCGCGGCCGAGGCCTTCTTGGCGTATCTGTCCTCGCCCAATGCGCGGGAAATCTGGGCCGAGTTCGGCTTCATCGTGCTCGACTGATGTGGGAAGCGGCGGCGAATTGGCTCGGGCCGGCCGAGTGGCAGGCGGTACGGCTGTCGCTCCGGGTTTCGTTCTGGGCCACGGTGGCAAGCCTGCCGCTCGGCATTTTCGTGGCTTATGCGCTGGCGCGCTGGTCCTTTCCGGGCAAGCAGCTCTTGAACGGTCTGGTCCATCTGCCGCTGATTCTACCGCCGGTCGTCACGGGCTATCTCTTGTTGATCGCATTCGGGCGGCGCGGCTTCATCGGGCAGTATCTGGAAGCGTGGTTCGGCATCGTCCTTTCCTTCCGCTGGACCGGGGCGGCGGTCGCGGCGGCGGTCATGGCCTTTCCCTTGATGGTGCGTGCGATCAGGCTGGCGATCGAGGCCGTGGACCCCAAGCTCGAGGCCGCCGCCGGCACGCTCGGGGCCCCGCCGGCCTGGGTGTTCGTCACCGTCACCTTGCCCTTGATCCTGCCGGGCATCGTCGCTGGTGCCATTCTCGCCTTTGCCAAGGCGATCGGCGAGTTCGGCGCTACGATCACCTTCGTCTCCAACATCCCCGGCCAGACGCAGACCATGCCGTCCGCGATCTACGCCTTTTTGCAGGTGCCGGGCGGTGGCGAGGCTGCCGGACGCCTCGTCATCGTCGCCATCGTCATCGCCATGGCGGCACTCTTTCTCTCCGAGTTCATCGCCCGCCGGGTGGCCAAGCGGGTGGCGGGCGGATGACGCTCGAGGTGACGCTCGCCCATCGCCAGGGCGACTTCGACCTCGACGTGCAGTTTCAGACACCGCCGGGTGTCACCGTCTTCTTCGGCCCCTCGGGTTCGGGCAAGACGACGCTCGTCAACGCGATCGCCGGACTGCTCCGGCCGCAACGGGGGCGCGTGGTGGCCGATGGCTGGGTGTTGGTCGACACCGGCGCCAAGCACTTCCTCCCGCCGCATCGCCGCCGGCTTGGCTACGTCTTTCAAGAAGGGCGGCTCTTTCCACATCTGTCGGTCCGGCAAAACCTCGCCTATGGGCGCTGGTTCAATCCGGGACAGTCGCCCGGCGAGTTCGACCGCGTCGTCGAGCTTTTGGGCATCGGACACTTGCTGGCACGCCGGCCGGGGGCGCTCTCGGGCGGCGAAAAGCAACGGGTCGCGATCGGCCGAGCGCTGTTGGCAGCACCCAAGCTGATCCTAGCCGACGAACCGCTGGCCGCGCTCGACGAAGCCCGCAAGGAGGAAATCCTCCCCTATTTCGAGCGGCTGCGCGACGAGGTTGCGGTGCCGATCGTCTATGTCAGCCATTCCTCGTTCGAAGTCGCCCGGTTGGCGACGACGGTGGTGGCGCTGCGCCACGGCCGTGTGGTGGCCCTGGGGCCACCCGAACAGGTGCTGGGCGACGTCGCCGCGGTCGGACCCCGTGGTGCGGCCTCGGTCCTGTCGGTGCGCGTGGTGGCCCACCACGCAGACGGCTTGAGCGAGTTGACGTGCGGGGCGGGCACCTTGTGGCTGCCGCGGGTGCCCGAACCGCCCGGAACGACGCTGCGGGTCCGTATCGCCGCGCAGGAGGTCATCCTCTCGCGGGCGCGGCCGCAAGGGCTGTCCGCGCTCAACATCCTCGTCGGGACGGTCGAGGACATCCAAAAGGGGCGGGGACCAGGGGCGCTCGTCGCGTTGCGCATCGGTCGGGACCGGTTGCTCGCCCGGGTGACCGGCCGCTCGATCAGGGCGATGGGCCTGGAGCCTGGACAGACCTGCCATGCCATCGTCAAGTCCGTCGCCGTTGCCCCGGAAGACGTCGGCACCACCACCTCGCCGGCCCACGCCGGATGAGCCGGCAGCAAAAACCCGTCTACGCCTTCGGCATCGGAGCGGCGGTGGGCACGGCGGGCGGGCTGATCGGTCTCGGCGGTGCCGAGTTTCGGCTGCCGGCACTGGTCGGCGTGCTGCGGTTTCGTGCGCGCGAGGCCGTGCCGATCAATTTGGTCGCCAGCTTCCTCGTGCTGGCGGCAGCCTTTCCTTTTCGCGCGGCCACGGTGCCGCTTGGCGACATCGCGCCGCACCTGCCGGCGGTCCTGGGCATGCTGGCCGGCGCCATGTCGGCGGCCTGGATCGGTGCGGGCTGGCTGCAGCGGCTTTCCGACCGGTGGCTCGGGCGGCTGATGCTCATCCTGCTCGTAGCCCTCGGCTGCGTGCTGATCGCCGAGGGTTTGTTCGTGGCCGAGCCCTCGCGGCTGGTCGGCGACGGCGTCGTTGCCACCGTGCTCGTCGCCGCGGCGTGTGGCGTCGTGATCGGTCTGGTCTCGTCGCTTCTGGGGGTGGCCGGCGGCGAATTGATCATCCCCGCCTTCATTCTGCTGTTCGGCGTCGACGTGAAGCTAGAGCGTTTCCCGAAATGCTTGACCATCCCTCACCCCCGCCCGGCCACCCATGGCATCGTACACTCGTGGGCGGCCGGGCGGGGGTGAGGGATGGTCCGTGCGCTACCTAACCGGGAAACGCTCTAGCGCGTTTTCCGAACGGCTGGACCAGCCCGCACCCCGTCCCGGCCGCCCACGAGTGTACGCTGCCATGAGCGGCCGGGCGGTCATGCGGCGGAATGCCGCGGCTTGGCTATAGGAATATTGTCTGTATCTTTGGCGCGTGCTAGCGCAGGAGCCCATGCTGCCGGGAGATGCCCCCATGAACGACGCGCTGACGCTGCCCGCGAGCCCCAACCCCGCGGCTGCCGACGACACGGCGCCGTCCCACGTGGTGGCCATCGGGGCCTCGGCCGGCGGCCTCGAGCCGATCGAAATGCTGTTCGCGCAGATCCCCGGCACGACCGGTGCCGCCTTCGTCCTGATCCAGCACCTCTCCCCCGACTTCAAGAGCTTGATGGACCAGCTCTTGGGCCGGCGGACGTCGATGCCGATCATCCGCGTGACCGAGCCGACGCGGGTGGAGCGGAACAAGGTCTACCTGATCCCGCCGCGCAAGGAGATGACCATCACCGGCGGCGAACTGCGTGTGCACGACCGCGACGAGGAGGGACCGCTGCACCTGCCGATCGACACCTTCCTGCGCTCGCTGGCGGTGTCCTATGGCGAGCGGGCGGTGGCCGTCATTCTCTCCGGCTCCGGCAGCGACGGGGCGCGGGGTGCGGCGGCCGTGCGCGACGCCGGTGGCCTGGTCATCGCCCAGGAGCCCAGCACCGCGAATTTCCCGTCCATGCCGCAGGCGGTCCTGGAGCAGCGCGGTGCCACCATCGCGGCGGGGCCGGGCGAGATCGGCAGCCTCGTCGCCAAGCACGTCGCCGGCACGAGCCTGTTGCAGAGCAAGACCGAGGACGTCGCCCACATCCTCGAACCCAAAGCCCGCATCTTCCTTGCCCTCAGGCAGCGCTTCGGGCCGGATTTCGGCTATTACAAGCAGGCGACGGTGGCGCGCCGCATCGAACGCCGGGTCGGGCTGACGAAATGCACCTCGACCCAGGCCTATGCCGACTACATCCAGGCTCACCCCGAGGAGTTGGAAGCGCTCTACCACGACATCCTGATCGGCGTGACCAGCTTCTTCCGCGACGAAGCGGCCTTTCGCTGCTTCGAGCAGGAGGCCCTGCCCGTGCTGCTCGACCGCATGGCCGGGGGCGAACAGGTCCGTGTCTGGTCCGCCGGCTGCGCCACCGGCGAGGAGGCGTATTCGCTTGCCATCCTCTTGGTCGAAGGTGCGGAAGCCCGCGGCATCAGCCCCAACTTGAAGGTTTTCGCCACCGACGTGCACGAGCGTTCGCTCGCCGAAGCGAGTGAGGGCATCTACGGCGCCGAGAAATTGCAGGGCGTCGCCGGCAGCCGCATCGACCGCTGTTTCGACACGTTGTCGGACGGCAGCTTCAGGATCAAGCCATCGATCCGCCGCTTCATCGTCTTCAGCCGCCACAACCTGATCAAGGACCCGCCCTTTTCGCGCCTGCACCTGATCTCCTGCCGCAATCTGATGATCTACCTGGGCGACGCAGCGCAGCGCAAAGTCGTGGCGCTGTTCCACTTTTCGCTGCGGCGCAGCGGCTTTTTGTTCCTCGGCTCGAGCGAAACCCCGGGCCGCCTCGCCGACGAATTCGCCACCGTCAGCGCCCGCTATCGTTTGTTCAAGAAACTCCGCGACGTCCGCCTGCCGGCCGCCTTGGACCTGTTGCCGCCGTCGCACGAAACCTCGCTCGAGCGGGTGCGCGCCGATACCTCGCCCCTGGCCTACGGCCCGCTCACCGGCAGTGCCGCGGCCTTTCGCTCGTTGATGCCGGCCTATGACGTCCTGCTCGAAGCCTATGCGCCGCCGGGGCTGTTGGTCGATCTGCGCGGCGAAATCGTCCACGTGTTCGGCGATGCCGCCCGCTTCATCAAGCCCCTGGCCGAAGGCGCCGTCGTGCTCCGGGCCACCGACCGCGTCTCGGAACCGCTGAGGGTCGCCGTCTCCAGCGGCCTGGAACGGGCGCTCAAGCGCTCGCACCACTCGCTCGCCAAGGAAATCCCGATCCCGTTGCCGCACGGCGGCGGCACCGAGCACGTCACCGTGCGCATCCGCCCGATCCACACCGACCGCGCCGAGCGGGCGACCCACGCCTTCATCGCCTTCGAAACCGTCCGCGAGCGGCCGGCCGAGACGCAGCCGGCGAGCAGCCACCCCTCGGTGCTGATCGCCGCCAACGAAGCCGCCCGGCGCATCCAGGAACTGGAAACCGATCTCCGCCTGACCGAAGAGAGCCTGCAAACGACGATCGAGGAACTGGAAACCAGCAACGAAGAGCTCCAGGCCTCGAACGAGGAATTGCAGTCGTCCAACGAAGAACTGCAAAGCACCAATGAGGAACTCTACTCCATCAACGAGGAATTGCACACGGTCTCGGGGGAGTACGAACAGCGGATCGAAGAGCTGGTGCGGCTGAATGCGGACATCAACAACTTGCTGACGTCGACCGACATCGGCGCAATTTTTCTCGATCGGGAATTGAACCTGCGCCGCTTCACACCGGCGGCGGCCAAGCTGTTCAACCTCGTGCCGCACGACGTCGGCCGGCCGATCAGCCACGTCACCTCCCGCATCGTCAGCGACGACCTGCAGATCGACATCGCCGCCATCCAGGCCGGCCAAAAGCGGATCGAACGCGAGGTGACCACCGACATGGGCGGCCATTACCTGGTCCGCCTGTTACCCTACACCACCGCGGACGGGCATCCCGACGGCGTCAGCCTCTCCTTCGTCGACGTGGTCGAGCTGAAACGCGCCCATGCCGCCCTCGAGCGGCGCAATACCGAACTGGCGCTGGCCAACGAGGAGCTGGAACGCTTCGCCTACATCGCCTCGCACGACCTGAAGGCGCCGGTGCGCGGCTGCAGCCACGTCCTGGCGTTCCTCAAGGACGACATCGGCCACCTGCTCGACGACGCGCAAAACGCGCAACTGACCACGGCGATGACGCGGCTGCGGCAGATGGAAACCATGCTCCGCGAGCTGTTGGACTTCGCCAAGCTCAACCAGGAGGAAGCCACCGGCGAGCCGATCGACGTCGCCAAGCTGCTCGGCGAGGTCGTCACCATTTTGGAGCCGCCCGCCGGGTTCGACATCCAACTGCAGGAGCCGTTTCCGGCGATCAAGAACGCGCCCGGCCTCGTCTCCTTGGTGTTCCGCAACCTGATCGGCAACGCGATCAAGCACCATCACGAGGCCAAGGGCCGCATCGTCGTCCGCGGCGAGGCCAAGCCCGACCGCGCCGAGTTCTTCGTCAGCGACGACGGCCCCGGCATCGACCGGGCGATGCACGAGCAGATCTTCGAGCCCTTCCGCAAGCTCGACAGCCGGACCAGCGGCACCGGCATGGGGCTCGCCTTCGTCAAGCGGGCCCTGGAGCGCGCCCAGGGGCAGATCGACATCATCGCCTCCGGCCCCGGTCGCGGCACCACCTTCCGCGTCGTCCTGCCCCTGGAGCCGGCCGCCACCGGCAACCGGAGCTGATCAGCGCCCCGCCCCGTTCCGTCCGGCGCCGTCGTCGTCTCCAGCCGGCAGCAGCGGGCCTTCGAGACGGCTCGCCTTGGCCGCCAGCTCGGGTCGCTTGCGCTCTTCGGCCGGCCCCTTGGCCGTGCCGATGTGGATGAAGCCGGCAATCCGCTCGCCCTCGCGGCAGCCGAGCGCCGCCGTCACCGCGGCGTCATAGGCGTACCACTCGGTCAGCCACTGGGCGGCGAACCCCATCGCGTTGGCCGCCAACAACAGCTGATGGCAGAGTGCCCCGGCCGACAGGATCTGCTCCCACTCCGGGATCTTGGCACTCGGCACCGGTGCCGAGATCACCGCGATCACGAGCGGTGCGCGCGCGAGGCGCCCGGCTTCGACCTCGAGGCTCGCCGCCGTCGCGTCCGGCTGGCGGGCGGCGAAGGCGGTGCGGATCACGGCACCGAGGCGCCAGCGGTCCTCGCCTTCGAGCACGACCAGCCGCCACGGCTCCAGCTTGCCGTGGTCGGGCACGCGCAGCCCAACCTGCAACAGCTCCGAAAGCTCGGCCGCACTCGGCCCGGGTGCGGTCTGCTCGCGCACCACGAGCGACCGGCGCCGGGCCAAAAAGCGCAGCACTTCGGCCGACGCAGGCGCCGCCGGCAACGCCTCGCCGATCGCGGGCAACGCCACGCCCGCCCCCGTCATGGGCGCTCCATCCATCACCTTCTCCCCTTGCTCGCCCCTGTCATGGCTGGCCTTTCGTCGAGGTCAAGCGCCGGTTCCCAAATGTCGCAAGTGGCTTGCCCCGGACGGCCGAGGTCGCCACTCTTGCGGGCTGTGGGGGATGAGCGAGGCTGGGAGCATGGCAACCACCGCCGATCTGCAAAGGCTGGACAGCGCCCATCATCTGCACCCCTTCACCGACCACGAGACGCTGCGCCGCGAAGGCAGCCGGATCGTCGTCGGTGGCGAGGGGGTCTGGGTCACCGACACCGACGGGCGCCGCATCCTCGACGGCATGTCGGGGCTCTGGTGCGTCAACGTCGGCTATGGCCGCGAAGAGCTCGCCGAGGCTGCCTGCCGGCAGATGCAGCAGCTCGCCTACTACAACAGCTTCTTCAAGACGACGACCGCGCCCACCGTGCAGCTCGCGGCGCACTTGATCGCGCTCGCCCCGCCCGGCTTCTCCGACGTCATGTTCGCCTCCTCCGGCTCCGAGGCCAACGACACCGCGATCCGCATGATCCGGCACTTCTGGGCGCTCCAGGGCAAGCCCGAGAAGCAGGTGATCATCTCGCGTCACGGCGCCTATCACGGCTCCACCATCGCCGGCGCCTCGATGGGCGGCATGCCCGCCATGCACGGCCAGCTGCACGTCAAGCTCGGCGGCTTCCACCACGTGATGCCGCCCTATGCCTTCGAATACGCCGAGCCCGGCGAGGACGAGCACGACTTCGGCCTCCGGGCCGCGCGCGCCATCGAGGAGGCGATCCTCGAGATCGGTCCCGACCGGGTCGCCGCCGTGGTCGGCGAGCCGGTGATGGGGGCGGGCGGGGTGCGCATCCCGCCCAGCAGCTACTGGCCCGCCGTCGAGGCGATCTGCCGCCACCACGACGTGCTGCTCCACGCCGACGAGGTGATCACGGGCTTCGGCCGTCTCGGCCACTGGTTCGGCTGCGAAGCCCTGGGCTTCACCCCCGACGTCATCACCTGCGCCAAGGCGATCACCTCGGGCTACCAGCCGCTCTCTGCCGTGCTGATCAACAAGCGCGTGGCCGAAGGCCTGATGCAGGGCGGCGAGTTCTTCCACGGCTACACCCATTCCGGCCACCCGGTCGCCTGTGCCGTGGCGCTCGCCAATCTCGACATCCTGGAGCGCGAGGGGCTGGTCGAGCGGGTGCGCGACCACATCGGCCCCTATTTCACGCAGCAACTGCGCACCCTGGCCGATCACCCCCTCATCGGCGAAGTCCGCAGCTTCGGCCTCATCGGCGCCCTCGAACTGGTCGCCGACAAGGCGACGCGGCGACGGTTCGCGGCCGAGGCTGCGGTCGGCATCCGTTGCCGCGATCTCTGCTTCGCCCACGACTTCGTCATGCGCGCCGTCGGCGACACCATGGTGCTGGCCCCGCCCCTGGTCATCAGCGAGGCCGAAGTCGACGAGTTGATCCGGCGCATCGGCTCCGTGCTCGATCGGCTGCACGAGGAGTTGCAGGCGCCGCCGGTGGCGCTACCCTTGGCCGGGTCGCTGACACGCTAGGGAGCGGACATGCCGTCTTTCGGGCTCAAGGCTTTCGTCGGCGCTTGGGTGCTGTGGCTCATCGGCATCACCCTCGCCGGCGCCTCGATGTGGTACTGGTGAGCACCCGGAGGAGCCCGCGGTGAAGCCGCCGACCGGGCCCTTCGCGCGGCGCATCGGCAGCCGCACCGGCAGGCTGCCCCCAAGCCCGAAGCGGCCGACGCTCTGGGCGCTGCGCCTCTTGCCGACGGTGTTCGTCTTCCCCACGATCATCACGCTGATCAGCGGCCGCCCGCTCAAGCTGATCGGCCTGATCGCCGGCATGGCGCTGCTCGTGGTGGCGGGCATGCTGGTGCGCCGCGGCTTCGATGCCACGGCCGAGTACGACGCACAGCGCCTGGCTCCGGCACCGCTGCCCTTTCGCCTCACGGGTGCCCTCGCCGTCGGCGCCGCCTTCTTCACCATCAGCCAAATGGCCACGGGCTACGGCCTGTTCATGGGGCTCTTGCTGGCGGTGATGGGCACGGCCGCCTGCATCGTCACCTACGGGCTCGACCCGACCGCCGCCAAGACGGTCGACCGCGACCGGGCGGCGCGCGCCGGCGTGCGCACCGAGCAGCTGGTGGCGGCGATCCGCGAGGCCGAGGCCAAGCTCGACGACATCCGCCACCACGCGGACCTTCTGGCCAACAAGGACCTCAAGCGCCGCATCGACCGCATCCTGGAGCGCGCCCACGCGGTGCTCGACGAACTCGAACACGACCCGAAGGACCTGCCGCGCGCCCGCCGCTTCTTGAACACCTATCTGGACGGCACCCAGAACGTCATCCGCGCCTACACCAAGCGCCAGCAGGACTTCGCCGACACCGCACTCGCGCAGAACTTCACCAACGTGCTCGGCACCATCGAGACCGTGTTCGCGGAGCAATTGGAGCACCTGAAGAAGGACGAGGCCTTGAACCTCGAGGTGGCGATCGAGGTGCTCGAAACCCAACTCACCCGGGAGGGCGTCGGCTGATGCGTTGTCCGGTTGGCTCGAGCTTCGCCCATCCCGCACCCCCGCCCGCCGGGGTCCCCATGCTGCTTTGCAGCGTGGGGTGGCCGGCCGCCCACGAGTGTACGATCCCATGGGCGGCCGGGCGGGGGTGCGGGATGGGCGAGCCTTTCGGAAAACCCGCCAACCCGACGCACGGAGACAGCCATGAGCCATGAACCGGAAAGCGTGCCGAGCGCCAAGGAGCCGACCGCCATCGAGGATCAGCTCGACGTTCTCTCGGCCGAATTGACCTACGACCTCCAAGTCACGCTGGAGGGCGACGCCCCCGCCCAGCTGCAGAAACTGAAGAACGAGATCGACGTCAGCGACACCAACTCGATCATTTTCTTCGGCACGAAGGCGCAAGAGCAGCTCACCCAGCTCTCGGAAAAGATGCTCGACAACGTCCGCACCAAGGACCTCGGGCCCGCCGGCGACATGCTGACCTTGATGGTCAACCGGCTGCGCGAACTCGACGTCAGCGGTCTCGACGGCCGTGCCAAGACGGGCTTTCTCGCCCGCCTCCTCGGCCAGAAGAACCCGGTCGAACGCTACCTCGACCGCTACGAGACGGTGAAGGACCGCATCGAGAACACCACCATCGACCTCGAGCGCCACAAGACCCAGCTGCTCACCGACATCACCCTGTTGGACAAGCTGTACGACGCCAATCTCGACTATTTCCGCACCCTCGAACTCTACATCGCCGCCGGCCGCGCCAAGATCAAGGAACTCGACGAAGAACTGATCCCGGCGAAATCCGCCGAGGTCGACGACAGCGAGGACATCGTCGAGGCGCAACAGTTGCGCGATCTGCGCACCGCGCGCGACGATTTGGAGCGGCGGGTGCACGACTTGATGCTGACGCGGCAGGTCACCATGCAGAGCCTGCCTGCCGTGCGGCTGGTGCAGGAAAACGACAAGTCGCTGGTCACCAAGATCAACTCGACCATCGCCAACACCATCCCCTTGTGGAAGCAGCAACTGGCGCAGGCGATCACCGTCTACCGCTCGGGCCAGGCGGCGAAGGCGGTCAAGGCCGCGACCGACTTCACCAACGAACTGTTGAAGTCGAACGCCGAGCAGCTGCGCGAGGCCAATCGCGCGGTGCGCCAGGAGGTCGAGCGCGGCGTGTTCGACATCGAGGCGGTGCAGCAGGCGAACGACCAGTTGATCGCGACCATCAACGAGAGCCTGGCTATCGCCGACGAAGGCAAGAAAAAGCGGGCCGAAGCCGAACACGCGCTGGAGGAGATGGAGGTCGAGCTGAAAAAGACGCTCGTCGCCGCCTCGGCACGGCTGAAGGGCAAGCCCGCGGTGGCAGGGCGTAAGGGGTGATCTGGAACCGCCTGTTCGGCGAGTTCGTCGACGTCATCGAATGGCTCGACGATAGCCCGAACACGCTGGTCTACCGTTTCCCCAGGCCCGGCAACGAGATCAAGTACGGCGCCAAACTCACGGTGCGCGAGGGCCAAATGGCGGTCTTCATCCACGAGGGCGAAATGGCCGACGTCTTCGCCCCCGGCATGTACGAGCTGCAAACGCAGAACCTGCCGATCCTCTCCACCCTGCAGAACTGGCCGCACGGCTTCCAGAGCCCGTTCAAGTCGGAAATCTACTTCTGCAACATGCGGCGGTTCACCGACCTCAAATGGGGGACGAAGAACCCGATCATCCTGCGCGACCCGGAATTCGGCCCCATCCGCGTGCGCGCCTTCGGCACCTACGTCATGCGCATCCAGGACCCGGCTTTGTTCCTGCGCGAGATCGTCGGCACCGACGGCCGCTTCACCACCGAGGAAATCTCGAACCAGATCCGCAACATCATCGTCGCCCGCTTCGCCGACGTCATCGCCAAGTCGGGCATCCCGATCCTCGACCTCGCCGGCAATTATCGCCAGCTGTCCGATTTCGTCACCGCCAAGATCGCGCCGGAAATCCAAGTCTACGGCCTGGAGCTGACCAAGCTCCTGGTCGAGAACGTCTCGGTGCCGAGCGAAGTCGAGCGCGCCCTCGACCAGCGCAGTGCGGCCGGCATCGTCGGCGACCTGCAGCGCTACATGACCTTTCAAACCGCCCAGGCGCTGGGTCAGCCGGGCGGTGCGGCCGCCACCGGCGTCGGCCTCGGCGCCGGCATCGCCATGGCCCAGGAGGCGGCGAAGGCGGTGACGTCCGCGCCCGCCCCGCCGCCCTTGCCGAACGCTGCCGCCTTCCACGTCGCCGAGGGCGGCACCGCCGCCGGCCCGTTCGCGATGCCCGAACTCGAAGCCCGCGCCCGTGACGGCCGGCTCACGAGGGCGACGCTGGTCTGGCGCGACGGCATGGCCGGCTGGCAGGCGGCCGGCGAGGTTTTGGAGCTACGCCGCCTCTTTCCCCCGGCCCCACCGCCCCTGCCGCCCACGGGGGGCTGAGCCTTGGACGTCATGGTCGGGCCTTGGGGGGTGCGGCTGAGCGAGCCCGAACCGACGGCGGAGGCCACGAGCGACGAGCGCGACGGCCGCTTCGCCTGCGAGAGCTGCGGGGCCGTGCTCGGCTTCGCGCCGGGCACGGAGAAGCTCAGCTGCAGCTATTGCGGCCACGTCAACGCCATTCGCGCCCGCGGCGAGGCGGTGGTCGAGCACGACCTCGACGACCGCTTCGCGCGCGACGCCGAGGTCGCCCCACCGACGGCGGCCATCACCCCCCGCTGCACCGGCTGCGGCGCCAGCTTCACCTTCCAGCCCCCCCTGCACGCCGGCCCGTGCCCTTTCTGCGGCACCGCGGTCGTGGCCGAGCCCGGTGGTGCGATCCAACCGGGCGGCCTGCTCCCCTTCTTGATCGGCGAGGCCAACGCCCGCGAGCGCATCACCGGCTGGCTGCAGAAGCTCTGGTTCGCCCCCGCCAACGTCGCCCGGAAAACCCGCGGCCGCGACGTGCTGCACGGCAGCTACGTCCCCTTCTTCACCTTCGATAGCCGCACCGAGACGCGCTATCAGGGGCTGCGCGGCGACGTCTACTACCAGACCGTGCGCGTGCCCGTGGTGCGCAACGGCCGGCGGACGACGCAGCTGCAACAGGTGCCGAAAGTCCGCTGGCGGCCGGCGAGCGGTGTCGTCCGCCGCGATTTCGACGACGTGCTGGTGCCGGCGACGGCCACGCTGCCGCCAAGCCTCACCGACCAGCTCAAGCGCTTCGACCTGCACGAAGTCCGGGCCTATCAGGAGGAATTTTTGGCCGGATTCGAGAGCGAGCGCTTTCAGGTCTCGCTCCAGGCCGGGTTCGAGCGCGCCCGGCTGATCATGCGGGGCGTCATCCAAGGCGACATCCGCGCCCATATCGGCGGCGACATGCAGAAGATCACCACGATGGACGTCCGCCACGGCCAACGCGCCTACAAGCTCGTGCTGCTGCCGATCTGGCGAGCCGATCTGGAGTTCATGGGCCGCACCTACCGCGTCTTGGTCAATGGCCGCACCGGCGAGGTGGTCGGCGAGCGCCCCTACAGCCTATTGAAAATCGTCGCCACCACCGTTGCCGCCCTGGCCGCCACGGCACTGACCCTTTGGGTCTTTCGAAGCGTCTTCGGCTGAAGCGGGCGGCGCCTTTTTTTATGATGGGATTTTGTGCCTATATCGCCTAGACTCGCCGCCGCACGCAGGAGGTGGTCGATGGCAGGGCGGAAATTGTCGAAGGCGCGGCAGGCGATGGCGGCGCGGAGCCGGGCCAATGGGGCGAAGTCGAAGGGGCCGGTCACGGCGGCCGGCAAGGCGCGGTCATCGCGCAATGCCGAAACTCACGGGCTCACCGCGGCGTTGCTCACCGACCCCCAGGAGCGCCAGCGCCTCCAGGCCCGGATCGACGCGCTGGTGGCCGACCTTAAGCCCGCCACCCTCCTGGAGCACGCGATGGTCGAACGCATCGCCATCGCGCTTTTCCGCATCGAGCGCGTCGCCCGCATGGAAAGCCAGAATTTCGCCGAAAGCAGCCGCCGTTTCCCGGGCCAGAGCGACGGCGAATGCCTCTACCACGACGCTCGCTGCCGCCAGCGCTTCGGCCTCTTGGTGCGCTATGACGGCTACGCCCACGCCCAGCTCTGGCGCAGTTTGCGACGGTTGCAGGACTTGCGAAAAAACGCCAGTCAAAACGAACCCAGAATCGACTTTTCCCTTTATGAATCAGAGGTTTGAGCGCAATTTCGAGGGCCATTTCAGCCCGTTCGGCAAAGCTCGACCGCAACGCTCAGGGCGCGTGCCATGCTCGAAGGGTCGGCCAAACCCCGGCCGGCGATGTCGAAGGCGGTGCCGTGATCGGGGCTGGTCCGCACGAAGGGCAGCCCCAGCGTCACGTTCACGCCCTCGGCGAGCCCCAGATATTTGATCGGGATCAGCCCCTGGTCGTGATACTGCGCCACCACCACGTCGAAGCGCCCCTCGCGCGCCTGCAAAAAGACCGTATCGCCCGGCCAGGGGCCGCTGACGTCGAGCCCTTCGGCTCGCGCCCGTTCGATCGCCGGGGCGATGATGCGCCCCTCCTCGTCGCCGAAGAGCCCCCCCTCGCCGGCATGGGGGTTGAGCCCGGCCACCGCGATCCGCGGTTTGACGATGCCGAACGCCCGCCCCCCCATCTCGGCAAAGCGGATCGCCCGCAGCTCGGCCGCGACGTCGAGCCGCTCGATCGCTTGGCGCAAGGCCACGTGGATCGTGACCAGCACCACCCGCAGCTCCGGCGTCGCCAGCATCATCGCCGTTGCCGGCACACCGGCGTGGTGCTCCAGCATCTCGGTGTGACCGGGAAAGGGCACGCCCGCCGCCGCCAGTGCTTCTTTGTGGAGCGGTGCGGTGACGAGGCCCTGGAGCCTCTCCTCCCGGCAGAGCTCGATGCCGCGGCGGACATAGGCATAGGCCAGAGCCCCGGCTTCGGCCTGCACCTCGCCGAGGCGCAGCCCGCGGGGCAGCCGCCCCACCTCGAGCACCTCGACCAGCCCCGCTTCCGGCGCACTGGCGGCGACGTCATCCAAAACCCGAAGCCCGAGGTCGAGCCCGAGTGCGCGCGCCGTCCGGCTGAGCCATGGCCCGTCGCCGATCACCGGCGGGCGCACCGGCAGGTCAGGGCGAGCCAACAGCCTGAGGCACAGTTCGGGGCCGATGCCTGCGGGATCGCCCATGGTGAAGGCGAGCCTGGGCAGGTTGGTGGAGTTTCGCGTCATCGGGGGCAGCCGGCATGGGGGGCGGGGTGTGCTATCCCTAGCACGCCAGCCCCCCCGAGGGCCAAAGGTCCCCTTGGCTTCGGCGTCATCCTCCGCCAAGCCACCTCTCGTCAGCGGCGAGCGGCGAGGAGGGTGACAGCCATGGCCACGGTGAAGCTGTTGCAGGACGAGGAGTTGGACCCGCGGGCGGCTGCCGTGTTCGCGGACATCCGCACGACGCGCGGCACCAACGACGTCAACGCCTTTTGGCGCGCCCTCGCCAACCACCCCGAAACGCTGGAAACCCTTTGGTCCGAGTTGAAGCGAACCATGGCGCCGGGTGCCCTCGACCCGCTCACCAAGGAGCTGCTCTACGTCGCCGTGTCGGTCGCCAATTCCTGTGCCTATTGCGTCCACTCGCACACCGCCGCCGCCAGGGCCAAGGGCATGACCGACGCCCAGCACCAGGAGCTGTTGCAGGTGATCGCCATGGCGCAACGCACCAACGGCCTCGTCACCGCACTCGGGGTGCCGGTCGACCCCGCCTTCGACCGCAACGAGGGCTGAGCCGATGACCCTCACGCCCAAGGAAAGTGCCGTTCTCGCCTGGCTGGACGCCCAGGCCCCCGCCATGGTGCAGCTGCTGCAACGCATCGTCGACATCGACAGCGGCTCCTACGACAAAGCCGGCGTCGACGCCGTGGGCCAGGTGCTGCAGGCCCACCTGATCGAGGCCGGTCTGGACGTGGAGGTGCTCCCCGGCCGGCAGTTCGGCGACGGGTTCGCCGCCCGGCTCGCGGCCGCCGACGGGCGCAACGAGCCCGGCCACGTGCTCCTGATGGGCCACCGCGACACCGTCTTTCCCGCAGGCGAAGCCGCACGGCGCCCGTTTCGCATCGAGGACGGCAAGGCCTACGGCCCCGGCGTGGCCGACATGAAGGCCGGGCTCGTGCTCAACAGCTTCGTCATGGCGGCCCTCGAGGCCCATGGCGGGGCACCCTTGCCGGTGGTGGCACTCTACACCGCCGACGAGGAGATCGCCTCGCCCGAGGGGCGTGGCCTGATCGAGACCATGGCGAGAGAAGCCAAGGCCGTCTTCAACGCGGAGCCGGGCCGGCCGACCGGCAGCACCGGCGGTGGCATCGTCACCAGCCGCAACGGCGCGCTTTTCCAAGAGGTCGAGATCACCGGCGTGCCGGCGCATTCGGGCGCCAATCACAAAGCCGGGCGCAGCGCCATCGAGGCGATGGCGCAGAAAATCGTGGCGCTGCACGCGCTCACCGACTACGCCGCCGGCGTCACGGTCAATGTCGGCCTCGCCCAGGGCGGCGAGGCGGTGAACACGGTCGCCCCTTCGGCCCGGTTCGCCTTCGACGTCCGGGTGCCGACGATGGCCGCCTATGCGACCGCCGAGGCGGCCGTCGATGCCATTTTGCGGGCCACCCACGTCGCCGGCACGACGACCCGGGTCGTGAGCCGACGCGCCTTCCTCCCGGTCGAGGAAAAGGCCGAAAACCAGGCCCTGTTCGAGCACTACCAGCGCACCGCCGGCGAGTTGGGGCTGACCGTCCAGGCGGTGTTCTCCGGCGGCTCGGCCGACAGCGGCTTCACCAGCGCGTTGGGCGTGCCGACCATCTGCGGCACGGGCCCGATCGGCGAGCGCGCGCACACGCCCGAGGAAGTCTGCCATCTGGCGACGCTCGTGCCACGCGCGCAGGCGCTCGCGCTTGCCGTGCTGCGGCTCAGCGCCTGAACGGGACCGAGGCCTCATGCCCGATCAAACCGGCCGCCTGAGCGCCGAGGATCGCAAGCTGATCCTCAATTGGCTGCAAAGCAAAGGCAAAAACCACGACTGCCCGGTCTGCAGTTCGAACAAATGGATGATCGGCGATCACCTCATCGCCGGCCGCATCCACGCCTTGGACCCGCATGCCATCGCCCGGGAGAACTATCCGCAGGTCGTGCTGGTCTGCACCAATTGCGCGCACACCCGCTATTTCATGGCGGTGCCGATGGGGCTGGTGCTCGCTAACGATCTGGGACCGTAGCGAGCGGCGGGGCCGGGTCGAAGTCCCGCGCCGCGGCAATGGTGGTGGCGTCGAGGGCTTGCCGGCTGGCAACGACCACATCGGCGAAGGCACGGCGGATCGCGCAGTTGGCTTCGTCGGCGCAGTCCGCGCAACGACGGTAGGCGGTCTGGCTGAGGCAGGGCAGGGGTGCGATCGGTCCATCGACCAGGCGGATTACGGCGGCGAAGGTGATGCTCTCCGCCGGCCGCGCCAGCCGATAGCCGCCGTGCCGCCCGCGCTGGCTCGCCACCAGCCCAGCGACCCGCAACTCGCCCAGGATCTGCTCCAGAAACTTCGTCGGCACGCGGGCCGCTTCGGCCACCGCCGCGGCCGACAGCGCGCGGTCGGGTCGGCTCGCCAGCACGATCAAGGCGCGAAGCGCGTATTTGGCCTTCTGTGACAACATCGGCGGCGCGTTCCTCGAACGCGAGGGCTGCGAACAGAGGCAACCCGTCTCCAGCCGTGCTCTAACAGAAAACCCGATTGACGAGCTAGGATATTCGCCGCAGCCTCTCGCCATCGTCGTCGTCGAGGTGCAAGGGAGCATGGATCTCGTCGCCCCGCTCATGGCCATGGGCGTCGTCGCGGTGATGTTCGCCGTGTTCGTGAGCGAGCGTTATCCGCCCGAAACGGTGGCCGTGGGCGGCACGGCCGCGTTGCTGGTGCTCGGGCTGCTCAATGCCAACGACATGCTGTTGGTGCTCTCGAACCACGCGCCCGTAACCATCGCCGCCATGTTCGTCCTGAGCGGTGCGCTCGTGCGCACCGGCTCCCTGCACCGGCTCATGCGGTTGGTCCAGGAGGGTTCGCAGCGCCATCCGAAGCTGATGCTGCCCTTCGTCCTCTTGTTGACCATCGTGGCATCCGCCTTCGTCAACAACACGCCGGTGGTGATGGTGTTGATCCCGCTGGTGATCG
>RECO01000264.1 GCA_007694015.1 Geminicoccaceae bacterium | reverse complement strand
CGTAGATGATGCCGAAGGTGTCGCCGAAGTCGTCGTCGAAGAACGGGCCCTGCACCCCTTGCGGCAGCTCGTGCGCCCGGTCGCCGATGCGCTTTCTGACCTCGTACCAGGTGTACCAGACGTCACGGGCATTGGTGCTGCCGAGCAGGTGGACGAAGACGATGGTCCGCCCGGCCACGGTGTAGCTCTCGAGGTAGTCGACGTTCGGCACCTCCTGCAGGGTGCGCTCGAGCCGCTCGGTCACCTGCAGCGTCGTCTCCTCGACCGAAGCACCGGGCCAGGCTGCTGCCACCACCATGGTGCGGATGGTGAAGTCCGGGTCTTCGCCGCGGCCGATGTTCAAAAACGACATCGCCCCGCCGGCGACGAACACCAGCATGAGGAAGACGGTCAGCGAGCGGTGGGTGAGCGCCCAGCGCGAGAGGTTGAAGCCGCCCATCAGCTTTGGCCCAGCACCCGCACTTCCTGACCGGGGCGCAGCACCTGCACGCCGGCCGTCACCACCGTCTCACCGCTCGCAAGCCCGGACGCTATCACCACATGGACGAGGTCGTGGCGCGCCACCTCCACCGGCCTAAGCTCCAGCCGGTTGGTGGCGAGGTCGAGCACGAAGACGGCGGGCCTGCCATCCTTGATGGTCAACGCCGACGCCGGCAGCTCGATGCCGGTGGCCCCGCCCAGCTGCAGCCGGCCGACCACCGTTGCCCCCAGCCGCAGCGCCTCGGGCGGTGCGATCAACCCGACCTTGACCTCGAAGGTGCGCGTCACCGGATCGGCCTGGGGGGCGACTTCGCGCACTCGCCCCTCGGCGCGCACGCCCGGATCGGTCGCAAGCCGGACCTGCACCACCGGGTCGCGCGGGGCGGTGCGCATCAACCGCTCCGGCACGTCGAACACCGCATCGCGGCCACCGTCCCGGGCGAGCCGCACCACCATCTGCCCGGCCGCCACCACCTCGCCCGGCTCCGCCCCCACCTGCGTCACCACGCCGGGGGCGTCGGCATAGAGGGCCGTGAAGCTCAGCTGCTCCTCGGCGATGGCGAGTCGCGCCTCCGCCGTGTCCACCCAGGACTGCGCCAGGCGCCTCGCCTGCAGGGCCTCGTCGTAGCGCACCCGCGTGGTGAAGCCCCGCTCCAGCAAGGTCGCTTGGCGCTCGAAGTCGGTCGCGGCGCGCGCCAGCTCGCCCTGTGCGGCCGCCAGATCGGCCCTTGCCGCCAAGACCGCGTTGCGCTCGGTCTCGGGGTCGAGCCGTGCCACCGACTGGCCCGCCGTCACCACGTCGCCCACCCCGACCAGGCGCTCGATCATCCGACCGTTCAGGCGAAAGCCGAGCGAAACGTCGTCCTCCGCCTGCACCCGCCCCGTCAGGCTGACCACCTCGCCCGCCACCTGCTCCACCACCGTCACCACCCGAACCGGCCGAATAGGCTCCGGCGCCACCTCCTCCGCCTGATCACAGGCAGTAAGGGCCAAGGCGACGACGAGCGGCACGAGGTGGGTGGCGGCGAGACGGCTCGGCCGGTCAGGCCGGGCGTCGTGGCGGCAATGGTGGTGCATGGAGCCCCGTCCGGAACTTCTCCCCGTCGATGCGGGGCGATGGCATACTTACCGCAACGCGTAGCTTGGCCCAATGCCCTGACTATCCACTTTCAGCCATGTTCCTCAGCTCCGCCCCGGCCAGCGCGCGCCGATCGTCTTTCTCGACCGGCGTCATCATGTCTGGTTGGTTGCAAGCTGGGAGGCGTCCGGCATGGCAGTGGATACGAACAGCGGTCGATGCATGGTGTCTGCGGCGGACGCGCGCATTCTGCTCGGGCGCTATGCGGCCGCCCGCGAGCGCAATCGCGACGATTTCGGCGATTGCGAAGGCAGGTTCCAGGACGTCGGTGGCGAGGGCTATCGAGGGCGGCTGCGTTGCCTCGATGTGGGCGGTGTGCGCATCAGCCACGTGCTCTCACATGGCAGCCTGCGCATGGACGGTGCGTGGCACGACGACACGCTTGCCGCCGGGTTTGCTTGGAGTACCGGCAGCGCCGCGGACGGCTCGCTACCCGCGACGCCCAAACTGCTGGTCTGGGGGCCGGGGTCGTCGCTGCGCATCAGGCTCCGGGGCACGAGTTGCAACCTGCGCATCGGCGTGCGCGGCCCGGCGCTGGCGGCGGCGTTGGCCGATCCGCGTTTGGAACCGGCGCGGCGGCATTGGCTTCGCCCGGAGCTGATGCGCCCCAGGGTCGAGCCTGCCGTCGAATGGCGTCTGCAACGGCGCATCCTGGCGACCACGCACTTCGCCGCCGCGGTGGTCGAACGCGCCGTGGCGGCAGAGCGGGCTTTGGCGGTCGCCGCCGCCGAGGTCGTCGCGGCGCTGGTCGCGACGCTGGCCGCGGCAGGACCTGATCGGCAAGGGAGAAGCGATGCGCCGAAATCGCGCCAGCGCTTGGTCCAAGCCGCCGTGGCGCGGATGGAGAGCGAGCCCGGCGAGCCGTTGTCGCTCGCCCTGTTGTGCCGGGAACTCGGCACGTCGCAGCGCTCGCTGCATCGGGCCTTCGACGAGGTCTTGGGCATCAGCCCCAGGGGCTACGAGCGCGAGCGGCGGCTGCGTGGCGTCCACGGCGCCATCCTCGCCGAAGGCGACCGTCGCAGCGTCACCGACATCGCCATGAGCTTCGGTTTTTGGCATTTGAGTCGGTTCGCCGGCGCCTATGCGGCGAGCTACGGCTGCGCACCGAGCGAAACGCGGCGACGCGTTTGGGGCCGGGATGTGGTCGGCGCCAGCACGGAGCACACCGCATGCGCCACGAGCGCGATGTGACGAGCCCCGAGGACGAGGTGCCGCCGGCAGGACGAGGTCGCACCGGGGCTTGGAGTTCCCGGTAGCGGCGCACCCGGGCGAACGCTCGCCGCCGTCGCTGGCCTCAAAAGCGAAAGCGCACGCCGGCGAAGACGAGGCTCGAATTGCGAAACGCCACCTCCGGCTCGTCATAGTCGTAGAGGCGGTAGCTGAGCCAGAGTTCGCTGTTGAAATCGTCGACCCGCTGCACCACCGCGGCACCGTAGGAGCGGCTCTTGGAGCCGTCGCGGACGATGTCGTCACCGGTGTAGAAATCGAGCGAGAAGGCGGTCGAGCCGAAGCTGACGAGGTCCTGCTGCCAGCCGGCCTTGACGTAGCCGTAGGTGGGGTTGTTGCGGTCGATGTCGACGTGGGCGGCGGCCACGGCCAAGCTCAGGCCCGTCGGCAGGTGCAGGATCGCCGCCGAGCCCGAGAGAATTTCCCGGCTGTTGCGGTCCCAGAAATAGCCGAGGCCGGCGCCGAGCCGAACGTCGTCGATGGTGGCGCCGTAGGTCAGCGCGATGTCGACCAGATCGTCCTCACGGACGTTGTCGCGGGTGGTGAGCAGTTCGCGGCCATAGGCGACCGTGGCACCCAAGCCGTGCCAGGTCGGCGTGTCGTAGCGCACCCGCACCCGCCTTGGGCCGTCGAAACCCTGAAAGGCGCCGCCGATCCGGGGAGCTTCGCCGATCGGCCGGGCCGGGTCGCGAAAGCGCAAGTACTGCGCACCGGCGCTGTCGCCGACCGCGGAATAGGCCACCACGCTGGTGCCGGCGAAGTCGATCATGGTGATGCCGTCGGTCGCCATGCTGCCCTGGCCGGCCGAGAGCTTGCCGTAGCGATCGTGCGCCGCACTCACCTCGATCCAGCGGATATTGCCCTGGTCGGTGCCGAAATCGGCCTGGTTGTTCAACACGTTGACGTTGGACGTCGAATAGGGCGCGTACTGCACCTCGACGCGGCCGCCGAGCGTCCAGTCCGCGACGTCGCGCCCGATCAGAAGGCCGAGCCGCGACGCCGAGTTGGCGTTGTCGATCGGGGCATAGGCGTTGGTCTCGCGGCCGTCGTCGAAGACCAGCACACCCCAGTTGATGTGGCCGTAGAGCCGGATGGTGGTGCCGTCCTCGAGGGTGCGCTCGAGCGGTGGCAAACCTCGCCGCGGCGGGGTCTCCGGCTGCACCGCCTCCAACACCCGTTCCTCGGCCTCCCCCTCCTCCAGGGTCGGGTCGCCCGCCGGCAGCGGTGCGGCGACGGCGGCCGCCTTCGTGAGCCAGAGCGGTGCCAACAGCAGCAGGAGACCCAAGGGTGCGCGCGCGTGACCGCTTGCGTTCGTTTCATCTCGATCGACGCGCATGGAACTCTCCCGGCTTCGGCACGACGTTGGTATGGCAGTCACTCCCGCTCCCGTCCTA
>RECO01000047.1 GCA_007694015.1 Geminicoccaceae bacterium | reverse complement strand
CGCGCAATGGGGGAGGCTGTACTCTCTCGCGGGAACGGGACACCGGCTCCCTCGGCATCCCTAGGCCAACTGTATACCTAGGCCGGCTGAACGGCAACCGAACGTGGTGGGACGCCGTCCTCAGCGTTGCCGCATCGCCGCCAGTTGCGGCGCAATGCCGCCGAGGTCGTAGCCCGCGGCCGCCGCCGCCTCGACGATGTCGTCGGTCGGCAGGCTGTCGCCCTTGGCGAAGGCCCAGAGAAAGGTGCTGCGCGTGCCCGAGCGGCAATAGGCCAAGACCGGGCCTTCGATCTCGTCGAGCAGGGCGCGGAGCGCTTCGACGGTCTCGATGTTGAGCTGGCCGTTCACCACCGGCAGGTAGTGATAGGCCATGCCGGCGGCCTTGGCGGCTTCCTGGGCATCGGCGTGCGACAGCTGATCCGGGGCCTCGCCGTCCGGGCGGTTGTTGATGACGGTGCGCACGCCCTCGGCGGCCGCGGCGGCGAAATCCTCGCGCTGCAGCTGGCCGGCCACGTAGAACCCGTCAACGAGCTGCTTGAACACCGAAGGCGTCTCCCGGGCGGTCGTCGTTCGAAGGGGCGCCAGCACTAACCCCTGACGGCGCCGCCATCAAGGCCGCGTTGGTGACGGAGACACCCGCTCCAGCTCGCTGCGGGTGGCAAGGGCCACACCCAGAATGGCGATCGCCATCCCGCCCCAGGCCAACAGCGGCATGGTCTCGCCGAGCATAAGCCACGCGATCAGGGCGGCCATCGGCGGCACCAGGAAGAACAGGGCCGACACCCGTGACACCTCGCCGTGACGGATCATCGCGAGCAGCAGCGTGAGCGAGACGAACGAGTTCGCCACGACCAGATAGCCGATGGCGAGGGCGAGTTCCGGGTGGGGCTCGAAGGCGAAGCCCTCGACCAGCAGGGCCAATGGCGTGAGCACGACCACGGCGATGACGAACTGGATCAGGCTGACGGTGACCGGGTGCAGGCCGGAGCCGTGGCGCTTTTCGTAGAGGGTCCCGGCGGTCATCCCGGCCAGCGAACCGAGGGCGGCGAGGACGGCCCAGGGCGAGGTCGCTTCGACCGCCGACTTGGCGATGATGACGAGTGCGGCCCCGGCGAGCCCCAGAACGAGGCCGAGCCAGCGGCGGAGGCTGACCGCCTCGCCGGCGAAGCGAGGCGCCAGAATGCCGACCAGCACCGGCTGCAACGAGACGATCAACGCCACCGCACCGGCCGAAATGTCCATCGCCAAGGCGACGTAGGAAAGCCCGAAATAGACGACCTGGATGAGACACCCGACCACGGCGGTGTGCCGCAGCGCCGTCGGCGACGGCCAGGGTGGGCGGAGAACCAGCGCCACCGGCACGAGCATGACCACCGCCAGGGCGAAGCGCAAGGCGAGGCAGGTGAGGGGGCCCGCATGTTCCAGCCCGAGCTTCGCAAAGGCGAAGCCCGACGACCAGAAGCCCAAGAACAGAAAGGGCGCCGCGGGCAGCCAGGCGGGCGCGGTCTTGGCAGCAGCGGGCAAGCGACGTCCTCAGGGTGGATGGGGGACGCATCGTGCCCGACGGCGGCGGTCGGCAAAACCCGACGTTGCGGTGCCCGGCAAGGGGGCTGGGTTGCACGGACCGCAGGCGTCCACCGCCTGCTGCCAGCGCCTCGGGCGTTGACCAAAGGCGATGCCGAGCGCAGCTTTCGGCCGACCTGGTCGGGGAGCACGTAGCTTGATGTTGCCAACTGCCGAAGACGTTGTCGAAGCTGGTGCGCGGATTGCAGGCCGCGTCCGGCAAACGCCGCTCTTGACGCTCGCCGCCGACACCGCGGCCGGGGTGCCCTTGGTGTTGAAGCTGGAGCAGCTGCAGCACACCGGCTCCTTCAAGCCGCGCGGCGCCTTCAACACCCTGCTTGCCGCCAAGGTGGGGAGCGAAGGGGTGATCTGTGCGTCGGGCGGCAATCACGGCATTGCCGTGGCCTATGCCGCACGGGAATTGGGCGTGCCGGCCGAGGTCTTCGTGCCGCTCAGCTCGTCGCCCGTGAAGGTGAAGCTGTTGCGCGCCCTCGGCGCCAAGGTGCGCCAGGTGGGCTCGGTCTACGCCGAGGCCCTCGCCGCCATGACCGAGCGCCAGGCGTCGACCGGCGCTTTGGAGGTCCACGCCTACGATCAGCCCGCGGTGATCGCCGGCCAGGGCACCTTGTTCGCCGAATGGCTGCAACAGGACCCGCAGCTCGACACGGTGGTGGTGGCCGTCGGCGGCGGCGGGTTGTTGGGCGGTGCGTTGGCGGCGATCGGCGATCGCGTCCGCTTGGTTGCCGTGGAGCCGCATCGCGCCCCCACTTTGGCGTCGGCGCTGGATGCGGGCGAGCCGGTCGACGTCGAGGTCAGCGGCTTGGCCGCCGATAGCCTCGGTGCTCGGCGGATCGGGCGGCTCGCCTTCGAACTGGCGCGGGCGCGGGGGGTGGTGAGCCTAACGGTCGGCGACGACGAAATTCGCGCGGCCCAGCACTGGCTCTGGTCGCACGCCCGCATCGTCACCGAGCCCGGTGGTGCGGCGGCCGTGGCGGCGGTTCTCGGCGGGCATTACCGCACCCGCCCGGGCGAGCGTATCGGGGTCTTGATCTGCGGAGCCAACGCCGATCTTGCGAGCCTTGCCGCCTGACCGCGACGGCGTTCCGCTCAGGCCGGGGTGGCGAGTTCGCGCGGCTTGACCGGATCGGCCGGAGCCGGCTCGGCGCAGAACAGGCGGTAGAGCACGCCGATCACCTCGCGGGCCTCGTGGCTGGCGAGGCGATAATAGACGAACTTGCCGTCACGCCGGGTCTCGACCAGCCCCTCGGCGCGCAATTTGGCGAGCTGTTGCGAGAGCGTCGGCTGCCTTAGACCCAGATGCTGCTCCAACTCGCTGACACTGCGTTCGCAGCCGTCGAGCAGGCAGAGGATCATCAGCCGATGCGGGTTGGTGAGCGCCTTCAAGAACAGCGCGGCGTGTTCGGCGTTTTCGGCCATCGCCTCGGGCGGCGGAAGGTCGCGCATGGGCTTGGATCCGCTGTTGGGGGTGCTGGGGCTCGAGACCTTTCGCCAAGGGCATAACCCGTCGGCCGACGAAAGGCCAGCATCGCCGGCGGGCGCCTGCACCGGCGGGCAGCGATTGACCCGGACGAGCGACCGTGCCAGCACCACCCGGCTGCACGCAACGATGGGAGTCTTCGATCATGCGCGCCGTCGTCTGCCCCGAACACGGTGGCCCGGAAGTGATGCGCCTGGCCGACCGGCCGATCCCCGAGCCGCAGCCGGGACAGGTGCTGATCCGCGTCGCCGCGACGGCGGTGAACCGGGCGGACCTCTCGCAGCGCGCCGGCGCCTATCCGCCGCCGCCCGGCGAAAGCGACGTTTTGGGCCTGGAGGTCGCCGGGCGGATCGAGCGGCTGGGCGAGGATGTCGAGGGCTG
Source organism: Geminicoccaceae bacterium (assembly GCA_007694015.1). Lineage (GTDB taxonomy): Bacteria > Pseudomonadota > Alphaproteobacteria > Geminicoccales > Geminicoccaceae > RECO01. The sequence goes on along the minus strand of RECO01000047.1, from coordinate 891 downwards.
GCAGGTCGGTGATCGGGTGATGACCATCATCGGCGGCGGCGGTTATGCCGAGTACGCGACGGCGCCCGCTTCCAGCCTGCTCGCCGTGCCGGATCGATTCGACCTGATCACGGCGGCGGCGATCCCCGAAGTGTTCCTGACGGCCTATCTGAACATCTTCCGCGAGGCCCTCTTGAAGCAGGGCGAAGCCGTCTTGATCCACGGCGGTGCGTCCGGTGTCGGCACGGCGGCCATTCAGCTCTGCCGCCGCCTGCGCGATGCGAAGGTCCTCGTCACCGTCGGCAACGAGGACAAGGCCCAGGCCTGCCGCGAGCTCGGCGCCGATCTCGCCATCCTCTACAAGCGCGAGGACTTCGCCGATCGGGTGCGCGAGGCGACGGGCAAGCGCGGCGCCGACGTCATTTTGGACCACATCGGCGGCGGCTATCTGGCCGACAACATGAGCTGCCTCGCCCTCTACGGCCGGCTGGTGATCATCGGCCTGATGGGTGGGGGCAAGGCCGAACTCAACATCGGCCAGATGATGGTCAAGCGGCAGCGGATCATCGGCTCGGTCCTGCGGGCGCGGAGCGTCGCCGAAAAAGCCGAGCTGGCGCGCGCGTTCCGTGCCGAGGTCCTGCCGCTCCTGGCCGACGGCCGCCTGGAGCCGGTGATCCACACCCGGCTGCCGCTGGCCGAGGTCGTCGAGGCGCATCGCCTCGTTGCCGCCAATGCGAACACCGGCAAGGTGCTGTTGCTGGTCGACGAAGGGCTGGACTGAGCCAAGCGCTCTTTCTATAAGCCTCGCACCGCGCCCGCCGCGGCCGTGCCCAGGTAGCTCAGTTGGTAGAGCAGCGGACTGAAAATCCGCGTGTCGGTGGTTCGAGTCCGCCCCTGGGCACCATGTTTCTG
>RECO01000048.1 GCA_007694015.1 Geminicoccaceae bacterium | reverse complement strand
TTGAACACTCGACCTCACCCTTACCAAGGGTGCGCTCTACCCCTGAGCTATGGCGGCTCGGAGCGAGGCGGGGTATGCCACAGGGTCCAACCGGCTGCAAGCGGCGAGGGTGATGGAACAGGACGACGAGCGGACGCGGGTTGCCGAGACCAAGCGCGCGGCGCATGACGCGCGGGTGGCCGAGCAGATGCGCGCCAATCTGAAGAAGCGCAAGGCGCGGGCCCGCGCTCGCGAGGCGACACCAGCGGCGGCGGAGGCAACCGGCGACGACCGTTGAGCGTGCGGGTCCTCTGCCCTAGAAGGGCCGTCTCGGGAAAGCGGAGCCCATGGACAAAATTCTCATCCAAGGTGGCAAGCGGCTCGACGGCCGCATCGCGGTAAGTGCGGCAAAGAACGCAGCGCTGCCGATCATGGCCGCAGCCCTCCTGGCGGACGAGCCGCTCGAGCTCGAAAACGTGCCGGACCTCGCCGACATCTCGTCGATGCGCCGGCTGTTGCAGCTGTTGGGCGTCGAGGCGATCCACAAGGCCGGCGCCCCCGGCCGCATGGCGCTGCACTGCCCGGAGCTGTTGTCGACCACGGCCCCTTACGACCTCGTGCGCAAGATGCGCGCCTCGGTGCTGGTGCTGGGGCCCCTGGTCGCCCGCGCCGGCGAGGCGCGGGTTTCTTTGCCGGGCGGCTGCGCCATCGGCACCCGGCCGGTCGACATTCATCTCTCGGGCCTGGAGGCCATGGGGGCGGTGATCGACCTCGATGGCGGCTACATCCACGCCACCACACCGAAGGGCCTCCAGGGCGGGGATTTCCGCCTGCCGATGCCCTCGGTCGGCGCCACCGAAAACCTGATGATGGCGGCCACGCTGGCCAAGGGTACGACGCGGCTGCAGAACTGTGCCTGCGAGCCCGAGATCGTCGACCTCGCCGCGTGCCTCACCGCGATGGGCGCCAAGATCGAAGGTGCCGGCACGCCGGACATCCGCATCGAGGGTGTGGCGCAGCTGCACGGTGCGCTCCACCGCATCATCCCCGACCGCATCGAGACCGCGACCTACGCCATGGCCGCCGGCATCACCCGCGGCCGGATCGAGATCGACGGCGCCGACTTGGCCCTCTTTGGCGACGCGCTCGACAAGCTCCGCGCCACCGGGCTGGTCGTCGAAGCGACCGAGACCGGCATCGTGGTCGACGGCGGCGACCGCCGCCCTCTCGGCGTCGACGTCATGACGCAGCCCTTCCCCGGCTTCGCCACCGACATCCAGGCCCAGTTCATGGCCATGATGTGCGTCGCCGACGGGGCGGCCATGATCACCGAGACCATCTTCGAAAACCGCTTCATGCACGTGCCGGAGCTGATGCGGATGGGTGCGCGCATCACCGTGCAGGGCCCCTCGGCCCTGGTGCGCGGCGTCGAGGGGTTGAAGGGTGCGCCGGTGATGGCAACCGATCTGCGCGCCTCGGTCTCCCTGGTGCTGGCCGGTCTCGCCGCCAGTGGCACCACCGAGGTCAACCGCATCTATCACTTGGATCGCGGCTATGCCGGCCTCGAGGCCAAGCTCCGCGCCTGCGGGGCCCTGATCGAGCGCGTCGCATGACCGGGCGGCTGCGCCTTCGCGCCCTCGATGAGGAAGACCTGGCCGTCATCGCCTCGGTGCTGGCCGATGCCCGCATCCCGTTGGCGGAAATGGCGTTCGACCCGGAAACGCAGCGGTTCATGGCCGCCTTCGCCCGCTATTGCCGCGAGCAACCGGCGGCGGGCGGCCTGACGGAGTGCACCAGCATCCTCGTCTTCGAGCACGTTCGCGCCGCTTTCTGGCGCGGCCTGGAGCCCGCCTCACTCGACGCGGAACATCGGCTGTTGACCATCGTCGATGCCGCGAGCGACGCGGCCGAAGGACCAGACCCTGACGAGTGCGAAACGCCGCTGCCCGAGCCCGAATGCGCCGAGGGCTGCACCGCGGTCACCCTCTATTTCCAGGGCGGTGAAGCCATTCGCCTCACGGTCCAGCGGCTGGAGTGCCATTTGGAGGACTTCGGCGAGCCCCGCGCCGCGGTCGAGCCGCCGCGCATCGTGCCGGTGGAGACCGGTGGATGACCCTCGTCCTGCACCAGCGCGATCCAGGCTTCAACGCCGCCTTCGATGCCCTGGTCGAGACGCGACGCGACGCCCCGGTCGACGTCGGCGCGGCCGTCGGCGCCATCCTGGCCGAGGTCCGCGAGCGGGGCGATGCGGCGCTCAGGCATTACACCGAGCGCTTCGACGGTCCCTTGCCGAGCGGCTGGCGCCTGCGCATCGACGAGGCCGAGATCGACCGGGCCGTCGCCGCCGTCGATCCGGCCGACCACGCCGCCCTCGCCTTCGCCGCTCGGCGCATCCGCGCCTTTCACGAGGCCCAATTGCCGCGGGATCTGCTCCGCCGCGACGAACTCGGCGTCGAGCTGGCGATGCGCTTTCGGCCGATCGATGCCGTGGGCCTCTACGTGCCGGGCGGGCTCGCGGCCTATCCCTCGAGCGTGCTGATGAACGCCATCCCGGCTCAGGTCGCCGGCTGCCGCCGCCTGGTCATGGCGGTGCCGACGCCCGGCGGGGCGGTCGCCCCACTGGTCCTGGCCGCCGCGCGGCTGTTGGCGATCGACGAGGTCTACCGGGTCGGCGGCGCCCAGGCGATCGGCGCCTTGGCCTTCGGCACCGCCAGCATTCCGGCCGTCGACAAGATCGTCGGCCCGGGCAACGCCTATGTCGCCGAGGCCAAGCGCCAGGTCTTCGGCCATGTCGGCATCGACATGATCGCCGGCCCGTCCGAGATCGTGGTCATGGCCGACGATACCGCACCCGCCGCCTGGATCGCCGCCGACCTCTTGAGCCAAGCCGAGCACGACCCGGTGGCGCAGTCGATCCTCGTCACCGACAGCATCGCACTGGCCCAGGCGGTCATGGCCGAGGTCGACCGCCAGCTCGAACGGCTGGAACGCCGCCAGGTCGCCGCCGCCAGCTGGCAGCAGCATGGGGCGGTGATCGTCGTGGACGACATGGTGGCGGCCGTGCCCCTGATCGACCGGCTGGCCCCCGAGCACCTGGAGATCATCACCCGCGACCCCGAACCCCTGGTCGCGGCCATCCGCCATGCCGGCAGCATCTTCGTTGGCGCCTACACCCCCGAGGTGATTGGCGACTATGTCGGCGGCCCCAACCACGTCCTGCCTACCGGCCGCAGCGCGCGCTTCGCCTCGGGCCTCGGCGTGCTCGACTTCATGAAGCGAACCACCGTGCTGCGCTGCCCGGCAACCGCCTTCCCTGAGATCGGCCCCGCCGCCGAGCGATTGGCCAACGCCGAGGGGCTCGGCGCCCACGCCGCCGCCATTGCCTGCCGGCTGGATAGGGGCTGAGCCATGGCCGCGGCCCGCTCCAACCCCGACCCGGCCGAAGAGCCCTGCCGCATTCAGTCGGTGAAGCTCGACAACGAAACGCTGGTGCGCTGGTCGGCAGAGGTCGAACACGAGCGCCAAGTGGCCATGTTCGACCTCCTCGAGGCGAACCACTTTCGCCTGATCGACGGCCCGATCGGCCCCTACGATCTCTTCTTGGGCCTGAAGGACACGACACTGATCCTCGAAGCCCGGCCCGTCGTCGACGCCGAGCCGGTCGAGCTGCGGCTGCCGATGCGCCCTTTCCGCACCCTGATCAAAGACTACTTCCTGATCTGTGAGAGTTATTTCAACGCGATCAAGACGGCGACGCCCAGCCGAATCGAGGCGATCGACATGGCCAGGCGCGGACTGCACGACGAAGGTGCGGAGGAAATCAGCGACGCGCTGGCGGCGCGCGTCGAAATGGACCGCAATACAGCGAGGCGGCTCTTCACCCTCATCTGCGTGCTCCACGTCCGCGGCTGACGCTCGTGCGCGATCTGCCGGGGAGCATTCTCTTCGCCTGCACGATGAACGTGATCCGCTCGCCCATGGCGGCGTCGATCATGCGCTTCTTCCACGGCCGCCGCGTCTACGTCGACAGTGTGGGCGTCAGGCCGGGCGAGCCCGATTTCTTCGTACCCGAAGTGCTCGACGAGATCGGCATCAACCTCAAGGGCCACGTCCCGCAAAGCTTCGACGCGTTGCAGGACGACTTTTTCGATGTGGTGATCTCGCTATCGCCCGAGGCGCATCACCGCGCCGTCGAATACATGCGCGACGCCTCGGTCGAGGTCGAGTTCTGGCACATGCCCGACCCCAGCCTCGCCCGCGGCAGCCGGCAGGCCAAGCTCGATGCCTACCGCGCGCTGCGCGACGAGCTGATGGACCGCATCTACCAGCGCTTCCCGCCGGACGGCTCGCCGGCGCCTTGAGATGGCCGTGGCCGGCCCG
>RECO01000122.1 GCA_007694015.1 Geminicoccaceae bacterium | reverse complement strand
CAGCGGCCTTGCCGCTGCCAATGGAGGGGGAAGACAAGGGCCTTGCCGCAGGCAATCAGGGGGTGGTGGCCTCGAGGGCGGTGCGGGCGCGGAGCAGGCGTTGGCCGACGACGAGGCAGGCGAGCAGGCTGAGGGCAGCGCCGGCAAGGAAGGGCGTGCGCAGGCCGAACAGGTCGGCCAGAGCCCCCATGGCCAGGGCGCCGGCGGCGGGGCCGGCGCGGAAAATGACGCCGTAGAGCGACATGATGCGGCCGAGCATCGCTTCGTCGACCACCCGCTGGGTCAATGTCTGACTGGCGATGCCGGCCATGGCGAGGGAGAAGCCGTTGACGACGACGGCGAACGTGGCAAGCCACAGCGATGGGGCGAAGGCCAAGGCCAACAGGCTCAGCGCCGAAAGGGTGTGGTTGATGACCACGAGGCGAGTGAGGCCCGAAAGGCCGTCGCGCTGGGTCAGCCACAGGCCGGCCAGGATGGCGCCGGCGCCGATGCCGGCGCTCATGATGGCCAGACCGTCGGCGCCGCGTGCCAGGATCAAGGCGCTGTAGGCGGGCAAAAGCTCGATATAGGCGCGCATGCAGATGCCGAGGACCAGCATCAACAGCATGATCGGGCCGATGCCGGGGTGCGAGGCGGCGTAGCGAATGCCGTCGACGATGTCGCCGCCGAGCGTCCGCTGCCCGGCCCGGGCCGGTGGCGCGTCGAGATGAATGGCGCGAATGACGGCGAGGAAGAAGGCCGAGGAAAGCACGTCGAAGACCAGCACCGCCTCGACGCCGACGGTGACGATCAAGAGGCCCGCGAGCGAGGGGCCGACGAAGCGGGCCAGATTGAAGACGATCGCGTTGACGGCGATGGCCGTCGGCAAGTCCTTCGGCCGCACCAGAATGCGGGTCAGCGCCATGCGCGAGGGCTGCTTGAAACCCATGACGAGCCCGTTGGCGAGGACCAACAGGGCCAACAGCTCGACGGTGAGCCGCTCCGTCCAGATCAGCACCGTGAGTGCCACGACGATGGCCATCGAGATCAGTTGGCAGACGCGGACGATGGCAAGGCGCGAGCGGCGGTCGGCGATGGCGCCGGCAAGCGGCGTGATGACGATGGTGGGAAAGAGGTCGGCGAAGGCAACGAGGCCGACCCAAAAGGCCTGCTCGGTCAGCTCCCAGGCGAGCCAGCCGACGGCAATGCGCAGGCCCCACATGCCGACCAGCGAGACCGCGTTGCCGGCAGTGAACCGGGCAAAATCACGGTTCTGGAAGGCTTGGGTGAGGTTGGCGATGCCGCGTGCGTACACGTCTTCGTCCGCTGGTGCGGTCGCAACCTAGACGGCCGATAGGACGTTGACAGCCGACGCCGGCTGCAAACGAGCCTTGCACGCCGATCGGCGGGCTCGATCCACCCGACCAGCCATGGCGGAAGCGACATGTCGATCGCGTCCTTGGCCGTCGGACAAGCAAAAGCGCGAACGGCAGGGCATGGTCGGCGCGGCCGCGCCGCAGCCCGTGTCAGCTGACGATGACGCCGACGACGAAGCCGAAACCGAACATGATCCATTCGTCGCGCGAGCGGTTCAACAGCCAGTTGACGGCGTCCCGCGCGCGGTCGCCAAGGCTCGGACCACGGTCGTTGGGTTCGAATTTCGGGGGCTCGGACATGACGGTGGCGCTCCTCGAACGAGATACGCCCGTGATGTGGGGCCTTGCACGGGAACTGCACGGTGCCCCAAAAAATTTAGGCCCGGCGCGTGGAGGGGGGGAACGCGCGCCGGGCCTGTCTCAAGGACACGCTCAACCTACGCTCACCCCGGTTTTACACCTTGATTTGGGTCAATTGCGGCGTGCGACCTTCGTCGCAGGAAGGTTGGATCGAGCCGCCGCGCGTCAGTTCGGCTCGTTGCCGCCGGCGATCCGGCGCAGGGCCGGCACGTCGGGCAGGGTGAAGGCGTGGGCGCCGCTCGGCTCCAACAAACCCTGGCGCTTGAGATGCGAGATCTGCCGGCTGACGGTTTCCATGGTCAAACCGAGATAGTCGGCGATGTCGGAACGGCTCATCGGCACGTCGACGGTGAGTTGCACGTCGTCGCGCGACGCCACCCGATCGGCCAGCATGACGAAGAACGAGGCCACCCGCTCGGTCGCCGTCTTGCGCCCGAGCAGGAGCATCCAGTCGAGCGCACGGTCGAGGGTTGCCGTTGCGTCCTCGAACAGGCGCCGCTCCAGATGCGGCCACGCGTCCATCTGCTCGCGCAGCCGATCCTGGTCGAACAGGCAGAGTTCGACCCGGGTGACCGCCTCCGCGAAGGTCGCGTACTCCCCGGACAGCATCGGCCCCAGGAAATCGCCGCCGAACAGGAAGCCCGTGATCTGCTGGCGCCCGTCGGGCAACAGCTTGAACAATTTGATCGTGCCGGACAGAACGTTCGCCACCTGCCGGACGGCGGCATCCTCCTCGACGATCAGCTCGCCCGGCTCGAACACCTTTTGCGAGGACATGGCATGGAGCTGCTGCAGTTCGGACGCGGACAGCACCGCGCAGAACGACGCCTCCCGCACACCACAAACCGCACAGCGCGACGCCCTGATCGGCGTCAACCGCAAGCAACCCGTTTCGGCCGTTACACCACCCATTCTCATGTCGCCTTTGGTGCCATGGATCGACGTCGAACCTCAACACCCACCCGGTCCAAGCCGTTCCCCATGGCGGCACCGCCGCGGCGAGCCTGCGCTTTCGCCGCACCCAAGGTGCTGCATTCGCCCACTTTTTTCCGACCCCGCCTAGTTTGCGACATTTTGTCGCTAGTGATCGAGATCAAAACAGCCCCCGCGAGAAGGACCCACCACCAGCATGATCGACATCCTCTGCCTCGGCGAAGCCCTGATCGAACTGAACCAGACCCAAAGCGGGGACGGTCCGGACGGTGCTGCGCTCTACCGCCTCGGCTGCGGCGGCGACACCTCGAATTGTGCCGTCGCCGCGGCCCGTCTCGGGGCGCGAACGGCCTATTGGACCCGGCTCGGCGCCGACGGCTTCGGCGACGTCTTGATGGCGCGATGGGCGGCGGAGCGGATCGATGCGTCCCGCGTCGTGCGCGATCCGGCGGCCTTCACCGGCGCCTATGTCGTGCATCACGGCAGCGACGGCCACCGCTTTTCCTATCTGCGGCAGGGTTCGGCGGCGAGCCGGATGACGCCCCTGGACCTGCCCGCGGACCTGTTCGAAGGCGTGCGCCTCCTGCACCTTTCGGCGATTTCCCAAGCCATCAGCCAAAGCGCCTGCGACACGGGCTTCGAGGCGATCGAACGGGCGCGTGCGGCCGGTGCGCTCGTCGCCTACGACACCAATCTCCGCCAAGCCCTCTGGCCGTTGCCGCGGGCACGGGCCGTGATCGACGCCGCCATCGCCCAGGCGGACATCGTCCTGCCGAGCCTGGACGACGCCCGGCTGCTCACCGGGCTCGAGGCGCCCGAAGCGGTCGCGGCCTACTGTCTCGACCGGGGGGCGAGGATCGTCGCCCTCACGCTCGGGCGCGACGGCGCCCTGATCGCCACGGCCGAGCGGCGCGAGCGCATCGCGGCGTTCCCGGTCGAGGCCATCGACGCCACGGGGGCCGGCGACGCTTTCGACGGTGCCTTCCTCACCCAATATCTGGAACATGGTGACCCGTTCGCTGCCGGCCGCTTCGCCAACGCGGCGGCGGCCCTCTCCACGCGCGGTTACGGTGCCGTGGACCCCTTGCCGCTGCGGGCGGAGGTCGAGGCGCTGCTCTTGGCATCTGCTGCAACAAGGGCGTAATCCTCCGGGTCTCGAAGCGGCAGCGAAGGAGCGAAGGTGGCCGAAGCGCGAGCGATGCAGGTTCTGGGCACGAACGAGGTCGCGGCACCCCATCTCTCGGGGCTGAACCCCGAGCAGTTGCAGGCGGTGACGGCGGCGGACGGCCCCTTGCTGGTGCTGGCTGGCGCCGGCACCGGCAAGACGCGCGTGCTCACCACCCGTCTCGCCCACGTGCTCCTGGAGGGGCGCGCGCGGCCGGGCGAAGTGCTCGCCGTCACCTTCACCAACAAGGCGGCGCGGGAGATGAACGAGCGCGTCGAAGCGCTGATCCGCCGCCCCGTCCAGGGCATGTGGCTCGGCACCTTCCACGCCATCGGTGCCCGCATCCTGCGCCGTCACGCCGAGCGGCTGGGCTTCACCCCCAACTTCACCATCCTCGATACCGACGACCAGTTGCGGTTGTTGAAGCAGATCGTCCGCGACCACGACCTCGACGAGAAGAAGTGGCCGGCCCGGGTGCTCTCCTCGATCGTCCAGCGCTGGAAGGACCGCGGCTGGCGGCCGGAAAAGGTGCCGGCGTCCGAGCACGGCGACTTCGCGCTCGGCCGCTC
>RECO01000089.1 GCA_007694015.1 Geminicoccaceae bacterium | reverse complement strand
GGGCGGGGGTGAGGGATGGTCAAGCATTTCGGGAAACGCTCTAGCCGTTGTCCCAAATCACTCGACCTCCGCTCCACCCCGGCGGGGGGGGGGAGGAGGCTCCCGAGGCTAGGTTGGGATCGACGCCGGTGCCGGAGCGGCGGATGGCGCAGGCGAAGGCGAGGAGGCGGTCGGCGCGGCGGCGCGTTCGCGCAGATACGCGATCAGCGCGCAGATGTCGGCAACACCGTCGGCGTCGTCGATGCGGACCATGTGGGTTTGACCGGGGCCGATGATGGCAATGTCGACACGGAAGGCATTGGTCGTCTTGCTCATGGCGATGGGGTTCCGTTGGTGGAGATGGTGATGGGGATGGTTGAAGGGGCGCGCTGGTGGGCCGGGTCTTGCGTGCGGCGCTCGGCCGTGAGCGGGAGCGGTTTAGCCGCGCCCTCCGAGCCTAGGTTGCGCCCGGGTCATCGCGTGCGCAAGCGGGTTGGCCTCTGTCGTGCGGTTTCATCCGTGCCCTCCTTTTCCCGAACCGGGCTGGCGGTTGCGTCCGCTAGTCCCGGTGGTCGTGTCGATGGTGGTAGATGGCGTCTTGGAGATCACGCACCTGCGCTTCGAGGCGGGCGACCCGTTCGGCCAGATCCGGCTGGTGCGGGTGTGCGACGGTCTCGCCGTAAGGCTGCGATGCCTCGGCGAGCCCGAAGAGGCCGGGAGCGGGGGCCGCTTCGGCGAAGGTGGTTTCCGCGATGTCGAGGAGCTGCCAGGGCGGCGCGTCCGGCCGTCGCCCCGGGTTGGGGCCCAGCCGGGCCTGGCAGGTGCGGCCGAGGCTGGTGGCGTGCCAGCCCCGTTCGGCGGTCAAGCGTTCGACCACCGCTGCCTTGATGCTGATTTGATCGCCGACGTGCGGGCCGTCGACGATTTCCGCGAAACCGAAGCCGACCCCGCTCTGCGGCCAAGCGGTGACGGTAACGGTCGCAACGAAGGTGCGGCCCGTGGTCATCACCGTTGCCCGCCGCTGGTCGTGACGCCAACGCCGTGCCGGGTTGGCGCACGCCATCCAGCTTGATTTGCGACACGGATAGCCGCGCAATCGGTGTGAGGGGTGGCGCTGTCGAGGTGGGGGCTCCGCGGGAGTGAGGGCGTGCGGAACGCCCACTCCGGTCGAGGCGACACGATCATGATGCCAACACATGCTAGTGATAGGGATAGGTTGAGCCATGAAGCTAGCGGTTTGGTCACCGGAGCGCAATGGTTCCGACAGCTCGATTGCGCCGCCCTGCCAACTCAATCCTTGAAGGCGTGGGTCAAGCCGCGCGATAGCGGTTCGAGCATGAAGCTCATCAGCGTCCGTTCGCCGCGGATGACGACGACGTCGACCGGGAGGCCGGGGCGGAAGGGGGCGGCGGCGTCCTCTGGCGGCAGCCGCACACGCGCGAGGTAATGCGGCCAGTTGCCGCGGTCCTGGGCGACGACGAGGTCGGCGGAGACCGTCACCACCTCGCCGCGCACCGGCGGTACCGAGCGGCGTGCCATGCCGGGGAGGTAGATGTCGGCGGCCATGCCAACGGCGACGCTGTCGACGTCGCGCGGATCGATGCGCACGTCGACGACCAGCGGGTCGTCGAGCGGCACGACCTCCATCACGACCGAGCGCGGGCCCACCACCCCACCGATGGTGTTGACCGCCATGTTGACGATGGTGCCTGCCGCCGGCGCGCGCAGCTCAAGATCCGCCAGCCGCTGCACGACGCCGCGGCGGTTCTCGTGCAGCGCGACGATCTCCTTCTGCACGAGTTGCAGTTCGCCTTCGACCGCCTCCTGGTAGACAGCGAGGATCTGGTTGATCTCCAGCTGGTGGAAATCCGCCGAGCGGTGCGCATCTTTGAGCGCGACGTCCAGTTCGGCGATGCGGCCTTCGAGCTGCGCCAGCGCGCGCTCGAGTTCCAGCAAGCGGCGGCGCGGTGCAAAGCCCTTGTCGGCCAGGAGCTGGGTCTCGTCGAACTCGGTTTGCGTCAGCCGCACGCGCTGCTGCTGCTGGAAGAGCTGCCGCTCCAACCCCTCGGCGGTGTGGTTGGCCTGCGCGACTTTGCTTTCGAGGCTGGTGACGCGGGTTTCCAACGCCGAACGGCGGGCACGGAAAATGCTTTCCTGATCGCCGACCACCCGCGCCGCATCGGGGAGCGACGAGGTCAAGACCGAGGGCGGGAAGGCGATGCGCTCGGCGCCGCTGCGCTCGGCCTCCAGCCGGGCTTCCTTGGCTTGGGCCATCAACAGGAATTGCCGGCTGCGGATATCGGCGGCGAGCAGTTCCTCGTTGCGCAGGACGATGAGCGTCTGGCCGAACGCGACCACGTCGCCGTCGCGTACCCGGATTTGCTCGATCACGCCGCCTTCCGGGTGCTGAACGAGCTTGCGGTCGCTGTCGACCACGACCGTCCCGGGGGCGACCACGGCCGAACTCAAGGGTGCCGCGGCCGACCACGCGACGAAGCCCCCGAGGCTGATACCGAGGACGAACATCCCCCAGGCGACGTGGCGGCCCGGCCGGAGCGGCACACCGAGACCGTCGTCACCATCCGTCATCCGCCGATCGTCCGGGTGGCGCCCGTTCTTGGCTGTCATCACGCCGTTCTCGCTTGCTCTTGGTCGTCGGCCGGAGCGTTGGTCTCGGCCGCCAGCCGGGGGCGGAGGACCGCCGCCATGGCGGCATGGGCCCTGAACGTGGCCGGGCGGCCGCGCTGCAGGATCAAGAGGTGATCGGCGAGCTGCAAAAGCGCCGCCGAGCGCGACGCAATCACGATCGTGCAGCCGGCCGCTTTCAGCTCGTGCAGGGCCGACACCAGCCGGTTCTCCGCAGCGTCGTCCAGGTGAAAGGTGGGCTCGTCGAGCAGCAGGTATCTTGGCTTGCGGTAGAACGCGCGGGCCAAGCCGATCATCTGGCGCTCGCCGCTGGAAAGGCGCAGCCGCGGATCGCCGAGGTCGGTGTCGTAGGCCTGCGGCAACTGCAGGATGGGTTCGTGCGCCCCGGCGAGGCGGGCGGCCTCGACGACGGCCTCGTCGTCGACGGCGGCGAAGCGGGCAATGTTTTCCGCAACCGTGCCGGCGAACAGTTGGAACTCTTGCGGCAGATAGCCGATCGAGCGGCCCCACTGGTCGCTCGGCCAGTCCTCGAGCGAGGCCCCATCCAGACGGATATCGCCCATGATCGGCGGCTGCGCCCCGGCGAGCAGCCGGCACATGGTGCTCTTGCCGGCGCCGACCGCACCCGCGATCGCCAAGGTCTCGCCGCCGCCGACCTCGAAGGTCAGACCGCGCAACAACAGGGGACCGCTCTGGCCGTAGCGGAAGGCCACGTCGGTGACGGCCAGATGACCTTCGGCGGCCGGCAGCCGGGTCCGGGGCCGGTTGGTCCGCTGCCCGGTCAGCGCATCGAGGCGGCGCCAGGCCTGGCCGGCCTCGACGAGTTGGAACCAGCCGCTCGCCAATTGCTCGATCGGACCGAGGGCACGGACGAGCAGCAGCGAAACGGCGATGATCGCACCGGGGGCGACCGCCTGCTGCACGGCCAGCCACGCCGCACCCCCGAGCGCTGCCAACAGCAGCGTCGAGCGAAGCCCGCGGCTGACCGCGCGGGCAAACGCATTCGCGTAGCCGGCGCGCAGTTCCAGGTGCACGCGCTCACCACGGCGGGCGAGCAGGTCGCTCTCGACCGCGTCGATGCCACCCATGGCGCGCAGCGCCTCGTTGTCGGCGCCGAAGTCGTGCAGCGTGGCGGCCATCCGACCATCGACCCGGCGGAGGCCTTCCTGCGCCCGCCGCGTCCAGATGGCGGCAGCAAAGCAGGCGGCCACGAGCAAGAGGGCCCCGATGGCGGTGATCACACCAAGAAAGGGATGGATGAGGGCGATGATCAGGATCGCGAGGAGGGCCCAGGGTGCGTCGAACACCGCGAGCGCGACGGGGCCGGCCAGCGTCCGCCGGACGACGTCGAGGTCGTTCGAGGCTTGGACCGGAGCGGCGGTGCCATCGCCACGCAGGCCGGCCTTCAGCGCATCACCGGACATCCCCGTCGCCACCTTGGCGGCGAGTTGCACCATCAAGCGGCCACGGATCAGGTCGAGGAGAAAGGAGGCGAGGAGCATGGCGCCGATCAACAGCGACAGGACCACCAGCGTCGTCACGCTTTGCGTCGGCAGCACGCGATCGTAGATCTGCATCGAGTAGAGCGGGACCCCGAGCAGCAGCAGGTTGCCGCCAAGGCTGAACAGTGCCACCGGAGCCAGGAAGTTCAGGTGGTGGCCCAATCGACCGAAAAGACTGCCCGACCGGGGGCCCGCGTTCCTCATGAATCGTCCCCGTGGTGGGTGGCGTCGGTCGCCACGTCGCTCCAATCGATCTGCTGCGGCCGGAGTGGATACCGCTCGAGGGGCACCTCGTCGCCCCCCTCGGCCAACGGCTCCGCATCCTGCTGCAGCCACACCTCTTCCGGGATGAACGACCGGCCCTCATCGACGTCGTTCACCGCCGTCTCGGCCGGGTGTGGCGGGTCCAACAGGGCCAGGACGGCCGCCGCGTCGGCGGGCGAAACGCCAGGCCCGGCCGCCGGGTAGTCGAGGTCCGCGGCACCTTCCGCCGCCTCGCCGGCGGATACGGCGGCGCCCCAAAGCCCGTCTTCGGTCATGGCGTGCGGACGCGGCGCCGTGTCGGGCGCGGCATCACCACCGTGCAAGGGGTAGTAGGTCTCGTCCTGGATCCTGCCGGTGTGCCCGGGCACCGCGAATGGCGGGCCGCTCTCGTCTGCTGCATCGCCGCGGCCTCGCCCCGGAGGCGCGGACGGGCGCCACGCGTCCCCGGCCGAGCCGTCCCCGGCAGTGCCGACGTCCGCCGGCCGCCCTGGCCCGGCATGGTCAGGACGCCCTGGTGCGGTCTCGTTGGGCCGCCCCGGCCCAGCGTCATCAGGACGTCCCGGTGCGACGTCGGCCGGCGGCCCCGGCGCGGCGTCGCTCGGGCGGCCGGGGCCAGCGTCGTCAGGCCGCCCTGGCCCGGCATGGTCAGGACGCCCTGGTGCGGTCTCGTTGGGCCGCCCCGGCCCAGCGTCATCAGGACGTCCCGGTGCGACGTCGGCCGGCGGCCCCGGCGCGGCGTCGCTCGGGCGGCCGGGGCCAGCGTCGTCAGGCCGCCCTGGCCCGGCATGGTCAGGACGCCCTGGTGCGGTCTCGTTGGGCCGCCCCGGCCCAGCGTCATCAGGACGTCCCGGTGCGACGTCGGCCGGCGGCCCCGGCGCGGCGTCGCTCGGGCGTCCGGGTGAGATGTCGCTTGGGCGGCCCGGCCCCGGGAGGTCCGGTCGGGCTGGCGCCGTGTCGTTCGGCTGGCCAGGCACGACAGCGGTCGGCGGCGCGGGCGCGGCGTCGTCCGGACGACCTGGCACGACATCGTTCGGACGCCCTGGCGCGGGGGCGTCCGGAAGGCCCGGCAAGGCAAATCCCGGTGGATTGAACTCGGGACTGCCCGGCCGGTCGGGAGCCACGACCTCCGGTCGCCCCGGCGCGGCGTCGATGTCGGTGAGGTTTTCTCTCACGTCGAGGACGGTCGCTCCGCTGGGGGTGGCTGGAACGTCATGGGGCGATGCGAAGCCTTCGGTGCGCAGCGCGCCGATGCCCCCCTGGATGGCCGCGGTTGGCGTGGGATCGGCGACGGCCGCCAGATGAGCGGCGCCCGCATCGTCATCGCCGACACGCTTGGAGGCGATGGAACCCGTGGGTGCCCCGCTCGCAATGGCGCCGAACGTGTCGGCACCCTCGCCGTGGTCGTCACCGCCGATGAGCAGACGCTCGCTCCGCAGGAGCGGCTCGCCCAGGCCTTCGTCGCCGTCCGAGCGCCCGGCTGGCGCACCTGAGGGCTCGCTGTCGTCCGCCGTCGCGGCGGGCACGCCTTGGAGCGCGTCGTCGCCCGGCAAGAGACCGGATCGAGCGAGGTCGGTGGCGGCGTCCATCGCCGCGGCGGCCAGCGGATGGGCGAACGGGAGACCCAGTGGCGTCGCCGTCTCGAAAAGACCAGCCCCCGAGCGTTCGGACCATGGCGTCAGCGGGAAGGCACCTCGCCCCGCCGCGCCGAGCGGCCACATCGTGGGCAGCGCATCGATCAGGGCCTCGATCTGAGCGAGCGACGCCTGCCCTGGCAACCCCACGGCATGGCCCCCGGAGGCCGCAAGAGCGAGGCCATCGCCCGCCAAGGGCGCGTCGCCCAGGCTGCCGTCGAACGGATCCGCCAGCGACTTCACGGTTGCAATCAGCGCCGCCGCCTCCGCGCCTTCGGGGTCCACCATCGGATATTGGAGCTCGTCGATGGCGGCGTCGTCGCTCGGCTCCTCGGCGCCGGGCTCGGCCACGGCACCTGCGGCCAACCGATCGATCTCGTGGTCGCGATCGGACGCCACGGTCGCCGACCAAGCCGCCGCATCGTCCCCATTGCGTTCAGCCATCGGCGACGGTCCTGGGCGACGGCGTGTTCGGCCGGTTCGCCGTCATCTCAGATCCCGTCCAGCAGCTTGTGGCTTCGGAAGCTGAAGCTGGTGTTGGCACCGGCGATGACGTGGTCGTGGAGCGACACCCCGATGCGCTTGAGGGTTTGTGCGAGGTTCCGCGTCATCTCGCTGTCCTGCGGCGACGGGGTCGGATCGCCGCTCGGGTGGTTGTGGACCAGGATCAGGGCGTTCGCGTTCATCTCGATGACCCGGCGGACGACCTCGCGGGGATAAAGCGGGCAGTGATTCACGGTGCCCCGGCTATGCACTTCCTCCCCTATCAGGCGATTGCCACCGTTCAAAAACAGCAACCGCACGCATTCCACCGGCTCGTGACGCAAGGATGCACGCAAGTATGCATCGAGGGCGCTCGGCGAGTTGATCAGCGGCCGCTCTTGGATCGGCTCGCGTACCACCGCGATCACCAACGCCTGGATGACCTTCAAGAATGCGGCGGCGTCACGCGATTCGAGCTGCCCGGCCAGCCGTTCGGACGAAGCAGCAAGGACGGCACCCAGCGTTCCGTGCCGCTCCAGGAGGGTCGAGGCGTGGCGCCGCGCCAGCAAGGGTGGCACGAACCACTCCAACGCCGACGCGAGGAGGTCGGCGGTCTCGGCGGGTGCCAGAGAAGCCGTCTCGCTGCCGTTCGGTTCGTTCCTTGGGACGCCACGGCCGGCTCGGCGGGCCCCCGGGAACACACCCTGGCGCCCGTCGTCCTTCACGACACGCAGCAGGTCCTCCAAAGGCACGTTGGGCGTGCGCCAGCGTGCGTCCGGCAGCTGCGTCCGGCCCGCATTCCCTGGCCGATCGATGAGATTTCCGTCATCCATGAAGCGACCGCTCGCTCTCGAAGACAAATATTTGGGCTAATTTTATGGTTAATGCAAGCTATCGGATCACCACGTAAGGTTGAGAAATCGCAGTTGGCGTCCGCTCGATCGCGCCGAGGGTCGGTGGTCCGGTCCGGGTTGCTGCCCGTCGTCCTTTTCCGGGCGCGCTCGTGGAACCTGCCCTCGGTTGCCGGGTTTTGACGTCGGGCTCGTGTTCGGACGGTGGATCGAGATGCCATGAAGGCGGCGCTTGGGGTCGTTGGCGGCCGCTGGGTGAGATGGTGGTTGCGGGTCGGGTTGGCGTTGGTGCCGTTGGTCCTGCTGGGCGCCTGCGATGCGGTGGAGGACGAAGCGGCGGTCGACGAGCGGCCCGCGGTACGGTCGGTGGTGGTAGAGGGTGCGGCACCGGCCCGGACGGTGCGGTTGCCGGGGGTGGTGCAGGCCCGGGAGGTGGCAGCACTCGCCTTTGCCGTCGACGGCACCGTCCAGGTGGTGCGGGTGGCTTTGGGCGATCGTGTCACCACCGACCAGCTGCTCGCCCTGCTCGATCCCGAGCGTTACCTGCTGCAGCGCGCGGCGCGGACGGCGGAGGTCGCCCAGGCCGAGGCGGCCTTGCGCGAGCAACGGGCCGAGTTCGAACGCCAGGAGGTGTTGTTCCGGGAGGGCTGGATCAGCGAGGCGGCGTTCGAGCGCATCAGGCGGGGCTTTGAGACCGCGGTCGCGGAGCTGGAGGCGGCCGAGCAGCGCCTGGCTTTGGCCGAACGCGACTTGGCGGACACCGAACTGCGGGCGCCGCACGGCGGCTGGATCGCCGAACGCCGCGTCGAGCCGGGCGAGGAGGTCGCCGCCGGCCAGCCGGTGCTGCTCTTGGAGCGCACCAACGGCTTCGAGGTGGCGGTGTTGTTGCCGGAAACGCTGGTCGCCGCGGTCGAAGTGGGCGATGCGGTGGCCGTGCGCGTGCTGGCGGCAGACGTGGTGGCACTCGGTGGGACGGTTGCCGAGATCGGCAGCTGGGCGACCGAGGCCAACGCCTTTCCCCTGACCGTGGCCCTCGACGCCGAGGCGGCCGGTTTGCGCTCGGGGATGACCGCGGAAGTGAGCTTGGCGCTGCCGCGGGGTCCGGCTTCGGCCGTGCTCGTGCCGATCGAAGCGGTGCTGCTGGAGGCCCCGGAGGAGGCCTATGTCTTCGTCCACGATCAGGACGCGGGCGTCGTGCAGCGACGGCCCGTGCGGCTCGGCGCCCTGCACGACGGCGAGATCGAGGTGGTGGACGGCATCGCCGCAGGCGACCGGTTGGTGGCGGCCGGGGTCGAGTTCCTGCGCGACGGCCAAAGGGTGCGCGCGGCCGACGAGGGGCTTTGATGGGCCTCACCCGCACAGCACTCGCCAACAGCCGGCTCGCCCTGTTGATCGTGCTCACGGTGACGATCACCGGGCTCTGGTTCTACGCCGATTTTCCGAGCCGCGAGGACCCGGAGATCGCGATGCGCGAGGCGGTGGTGACGGTCGAGCACCCCGGCATGGCGCCCCTGCGGCTGGAACAACTGGTGGTGCGGCGCTTGGAGGAGGCGATCCGCCAGATGTCGGAGGTGGAGGACATCGAGGTCACGATCCGCCCCGGCAGCGCCATCATGCACGTCCACCTCTATGCCCGTTACGACGACCTGGAGCCGCTCTGGCAGGATCTGCGCAGCCGGCTGGACGATGCGCGCGTCGATTTGCCCGACGGCACCCTCGGCCCCTTCGTCGACGACGACTTCGGCGACGTGGCGGTGGCGACGATTGGCTTGACCGGGGCGGGCTTCGATGCGGCCGACTTGCGGCGCACCGCCCGCGACGTGCGCGAGCGGCTCTATGCGGTCGAAGGCGTCGACCGGATCGAACTGCATGGCGTGCGCGAGGAGCGCATTTTTTTGGAGACGACCAACGCCCGGCTGGCCGAGTTCGGCCTCGACCCGGCGCGGCTCGGCCGGATCCTGCAGGAGCAAAACGTCATCCAAAGCGGTGGCCGGGTCGAGGTGCGGGGCCGCGAGGTGATCGTCGAGCCGACGGGCCATTTCCAGAGCCTCGACGACATCCGGGCGGTGCCGCTGCCGGTGCCGGGGGTCCGGGGCCTCGTGCAGGTGCGCGACGTCTTCGAGGTCAAGCGCGGTTTCGTCGATCCGCCCGAGCGCCTCGCCTATGTCAATGGGGCCGAGGCCGTGGTGCTGGCCGTGTCCATGCGCAGCGGCCAGAACGTGCTGCGCTTCGGCCCGCGATTGGCGGCGGCGGTCGAGGACATCCAGGCCAGCCTGCCGCTCGGCTATCGGCTCGACTTCGCCACCTTTCAGCCGGAGCCGGTCGAGCAGGCGATCGCCGACGTGACCACGAGCCTCTACCAGACGCTGGTCATCGTGCTGGTGGTGGTGGTGCTGTTCACCGGGTTCCGCCAGGGGTTGATCGTCGGCTTGATGGTGCCGCTCGCCATGCTGACGACGCTGGTCGTGATGCGGCTCTTGGACATCGAGTTGCAGCGGGTCTCGCTCGCCAGCATGATCGTGTCGCTGGGGATGCTGGTCTCGAACTTCGTCGCCGTGGCCGAGGACATCCGCCGGCGGATGGGCGAAGGTGTCCCGGCCGACGAAGCCGCGACGGCTGCCGGCAACGAGCTGGCCCTGCCGCTCCTGGTCGCCACGCTCACCACCATCCTCGCCTTTCTGCCGCCCCTCTTGAGCCAGGACGAGGCCGGCGAATACACGCGCTCCTTGAGCCTCGTCATCGCCATCGCCCTGCTCACGTCGTGGGTGTTGGCGCTGACCATCGTGCCCTTGGCCTGCGTGCGCTTTTTGCGGCCCCCCGAGGATCGGGATCGCGAAGAGCGCGAGCCGTGGCTCGCCCGGGTCTATGGTGGAGTCCTGGAGTTTTGCCTGCGCCTCCGCCTCCTGGTGGTCGGCGGGCTCGTCGCCGTCTTGGCTGCTGGCGCTTGGCTGTTGGCCAGCCTGCCCGAGCAGTTCTTTCCGGAATCCGAGCGGGCCGAGTTGATGCTCTACGTCGATCTGCCGGCGGGGGGCACCAGCGTCGAGACCGACCGCCGCGTGCGGGACCTGCTCGCCTGGTTCGCCGACGAGGCGGTGAACCCGGAGGTGCGCCGGACGGCGGCCTATGTCGGCTTCGGCGGCCCCCGCTTCTTCTTGACCGTGGCACCGATGGACCCAGCGCCGAACCGGGCCTTCGTCCTGGTCGAGGTGGACGACTTTGCCGAACTCGAAGGCGTCATCGAGCGCACCCGGGCACATCTGCGCGCCGAGCACGGCGACGTGCGCACCCGGATCACGCGGCCGTTCTTGGGCTATGTCGAGACCGGGCTGGTCGAGCTGCGCCTGAGCGGGCGCGACCACGAGCGGCTGTTCGCGCTCGGCCGCAGCCTGGAGGCCGAGATCGCGGCGATCGACGGCGCCTACGACGTGCATCAGAGCTGGGAGAACCGCATCGTCAAGGCGGTGGTCGAGGTCGACCAGGTGCGCGCCCGGCGGGCGGGTGTCACCTCGCGCGACGTGGCGCACGCGCTGGAGACGATGTTCGCCGCCCAGCCGGTGACGGGCTTTCTCGGCGACGACATCGTCATCCCGATCGCCGTGCGCGGGACGGCCGAGGAACGCACGAGCCTCGCCCGGCTGCGCACGGTGAGCGTGCATTCGGCCGAAACCGGCCGCAACGTGCCCCTGCTGCAGGTGGCGGACGTGGTGCCGGCGGTGGACTTCGGCCGTATCGACCGCCGCAACCAAAGCCCGACCCTGACGATTGCGGCCAAGCATCGAAGCCTCACCGCGGCCGAGTTCGAGGAGCTGATCCTGGAGCGGGTTGGCGAGCGGCTCGGGGATCTGCCGCAGGGTTTCACCTTCGAATGGGGCGGTGAGACCGAAGCCGCGGCCGATGCCCAAGAAGAGCTCTTCGGCTACGTGCCCCTGGCCCTGCTCGGCATCGCGGCACTCCTGATCTGGCAGTTCAACTCGTTTCGCCGCGGCCTGATCATGGCGGCGTGCATCCCGCTGGCGGTGGCCGCGGCCACCTTCGGGCTCTTCGTGAGCGGCAGTTGGTTCGGCTTCATGGCGATCTTGGGCTTTCTGTCGCTCGCCGGCATCGTCGTGAACTACGCGATTTTGATCATCGACCGCATCGAAGTGGAGCGACGCGCCGGCAAGTCGGTGCACGACGCCGTCATTGCCGGGGCCAAGCTCCGCCTGCGCGCCATCTTGATGATGTCGCTCACCACCGTGTTCGGCCTGTTGCCCCTGATCGTCGGCCGCGACGTGCTGTTCTACGACATGGCGAACGCCATCGCCTTCGGCATCGGCGGCGGCATGTTGCTGACGCTCATCGCCGTGCCGGTGCTCTACCACCTCGCCCTGCGCGACAGGTCGGACGAATGAGCAGGCGGCCGCCCCATCAGGTGCGACGAGGGCCATCGCTGGTCGGCTTTTCCGCCATTTGGTCGGCTTGGTTCGTGTTCAGCGGCGCGCGAAATGGCAGGCCGTGCCGTGGGCTGGGCCCAGCGGCACCCAGGGCGGGGCGGTGCCGGCGCAGAGTTCCTTGCCGATCGGGCAGCGGCCGTGGAAGCGGCAGGCATTGGGGTCGGGGTCGATCGGGCTCTTCGGGTCGCCCTCGAGCCGGACCGGGCCACCCGGCGGGGCCGCACCCGGGATCGCCGAGATGAGGGCGCGGGTGTAGGGGTGCCCCGGCTCGGTGAACACGTCATGGGCCGGGCCGAGTTCGGCGACGCGGCCCAGATACATCACCATCACCCGGTCGCAGAGCAGGCGCACGACGTTGAGGTCGTGCGAGACGAACAGATAGCTCATGCCCAGCTCGCGCCGCAGCCGGTCGAGCAGCTTCAAGATGACCGCCTGGACGCTGACGTCGAGCGCCGAGGTGGGCTCGTCGAGCACCAAGAGGCGCGGCTCCGGCGCAATGGCGCGGGCAATGTTGACGCGTGCTTTCTGCCCGCCCGAGAGCTGGTGCGGGAAGCGGCCCAAGAGCGTGTCGGGCAGGCCCACCCGCTCCGCCGTCTCGCGTACTTTCGCCTCCAGCGCCTTGCCGTTCATGGCCTGCAACCGCCGCAGCGGCTCGGCGATGACATCGAAGGCGGTATGCCTTGGGTTCAAGCTCTCGTGGGGGTCTTGAAACACCACCTGGATGCGCCCGCGGTCGGCCGTCCGGCCGAAGCGCTTGGCCGGAATGGCCGAGATGTCGCGGCCTTCGAAGCGGATCACACCCGCGGTCGGGTCGGACAATCGCACCAGCATGGTGACCAGCGTGGACTTGCCGCAACCGCTCTCGCCGACGAGGCCCAGGCTTTCACCGGGTTCGATCGTGAACGACACGTCGTCGACCGCGTGCAGCCGCGGCTGGTGCGGCACGGTGTTGGTCAAGCGCTGCTTCAGCCACCGCCCAGCCTTCGTCCCGCCGCCGAGCGAATAGATCTTGGTGAGATGCTCGACCTCCAACAAGGGCGCCATCAGGCTGCCTCCTCGGTGCGGAGCGGGTTCCAGCAGCGGACGGTGTGATGGTTTGGGTGGGGGGGGTTTTGGCCCCCGGTACCCCCGGGGGCGACGGCGCTGCCGTCGCCACTTCGCAACTGGCCGGCGGCGTTAGCCGTCGGCTGGGGGTGCAGGGGGCCAAAAGCCCCCTGCGTTCCTTCCTTTTTCCCTTCCACCAGCGCCGGCAACGGCTCTCGGTCACACACCTCGAGCGCGCGTTGGCAGCGGGTGCGGTAGCGGCAGGGGGGGAGGGGGGCGCGGAGGTCGGGGAGATTGCCGGGGATGGCGCCGATGTCGTCGAGGCTGCGGTCGGGTGAGGGCGTGGCGGCGAGGAGACTTGCCGTGTAGGGGTGGAGGGGGCGGGCGAAGAGCGCTTGGACGGGGCCGGTTTCGACCACGTGGCCGGCGTGCATGACGACGATGCGGTCGCAGCTTTCGGCGGCGAGGTGGAGGTCGTGGGTGATGAGGAGCGCCCCCATGCCGCGGGCTCGGCACAAGTTGGCGATGAGGTCCATGATGGCGGCTTGGGTGGTGACGTCGAGGCCGGTGGTGGGCTCGTCGGCGATGAGGAGCTTGGGTTCGCAGGCGAGCGCCATGGCGATGCAGATGCGCTGGCACATGCCGCCGGAGAGCTCGAAGGGGTAGGCCTCGGCACGGCGGGCCGGGTCGGGGATGCGCACTTGCGCGAGGGCGGCTATGGCTCGTTCGCGCCAGTTCTGGCGGGTGGCACCGCCGTGGCGGCGGAGCACGTCGCCGATCTGGCGGCCGACGGTGCGGATCGGGTTCAACGCGGTGCGCGGTGATTGGAAGATCATCGACATTTCGCGGCCGCGGAGGGCCTGGAGGTCGCGTTCCTTGGCGCCGTTGATCGCCATGCCCTGGTAGGCGATGCGGCCCTTGGTGACGACGCCGGCTGCATCGAGGATGCCCATGGCGGCGTAGGCCGAGACCGACTTGCCGGAGCCGCTTTCGCCGACGAGGCCGACGATCTCGCCCTTGGCGACGGTGAACGAGACGTCTTCCAGGGCCTTGACCACACCGGAGCGGGTGCGGAACTCGATGCTGACGTCGTCGACCTCGAGCAGGGGTACGTTGCTCATGTGCGGCGCCTCGGGTCGATCAGGTCGCGCAGGCCGTCGCCGAGGAGGTTGAAGGCGAAGACCGCGAGCATCAGGGCCGCACCGGGGAAGAGGGCGAGCCACCATTCGCCCGAGATGATGAAGGTCGCCCCTTCGGCCACCATGATGCCCCATTCCGGGGTGGGCGGGCGCACGCCGAGGCCGATGAAGGAGAGGCCCGCGGCATTGAGGATGGCCCAGCCCATGTTGAGCGACACCTGGACCATCATCGGCGGCAGGATGTTGGGAAAGAGGTGCATGGCGAGGAGGCGCGCATCCGAGTTGCCGGCGAGGCGGGCGGCTTCGACGAAGCCGGCATGGCGCCGCACGCTGACCTCGGCGCGGGCGACGCGGATGTAGAAGGGCAGATTGATGATGGCGGTGGCGTAGACGATGTTTTCGACGGTGTTGCCCATGGCGGCGACGATGCCCATGGCCAGGACGAACAAAGGGAAGGCCATGATGGTGTCGGTGACGCGGCCGACCGCCTGATCCAGGAGGCCGCCGTAATAGCCTGCGAGCGTGCCGACGACCGAGCCGATGGCGAAGGAGATGGTGACGGCGGCCACCGCGATGGTGAGGTCGAGGCGGGTGGCGACCAGCACCCGGCTGAAGACGTCGCGGCCGAGCTGGTCGGTGCCGAACCAGTGGTCCCAGGAGGGCGGCTGCAGAGCGCGCGCGGGGTTGGAGGCGAGCGGGTCGTAGGGGGCGAGCAGCGGGCCGAACAGGGCGGCGAAGACGATCAGCGCGAACAGGCTGAAGGCGATGACCGTGATCGGGTTTTCGCGGAGCACGTAGAGGAAGTGCTGCACGGCTCAGCCCTCCACGCCGACGCGCGGGTCGATCAGGGTGTAGATGATGTCGATGGTGAGGTTCACCAGCACGAACAGGAGCGCCATGGTGAGGACGAAGCCCTGGACGGCGGCGTAGTCGGAGGCGACCAGCGCATCGACCGCGAAGGAGCCCACGCCGGGCCAGGAAAAGACCCGCTCCACCAGAACGTTGGCGCCGAGCATGAACGAGAACACCATGCCGAGGGTGGTGATGACGGGGAGCAGCGCGTTCCTGAAGGCGTAGGTCCAAAGGACCGTCGAGCCGGCGAGGCCCATGGCGCGGGCGGTGCGCACGAAATCCGCCGAGAGGGTTTGCAGCATCGAGGCGCGGGTCATGCGGGCGATGGGGGCGAGGGAGAACAGCCCGAGCGTCAACGCCGGCAGGGCCAATTGGTTCAAGGCGGCGCGGAAGGTTTCGAAGTCGCCCGCGAGCAGCGAATCGATGGTGTAGAAGCCCGTGACGTGCGGCGGCGGGAAGTAGAGAAAGTCGAGCCGGCCCAGGGGCGAGGGCGACCAGCCGAGCAGAAAATAGAAGATGTAGACCAAGAACAGGCCGGTGAAGAAGGTCGGCAGCGAGACGCCGGCCGTCACCACCACCCGGCAGAGATGGTCGACCCAGCTGTCGGGGCGGGTGGCGGCGAGCACGCCCAGGGGCACCGCGACGCCGATGGCGAACAGCAAGGCGACGAAGGTGAGTTCGAGCGAGGCGGGCAGGCGCTCGGCCAGCTCGGTCAGGACCGGGCGCCCGGTCATCAAGGAGCGGCCGAGATCGCCTTGGAGCAGGTTCCACACATAGGCGAAGAATTGTTCGACCCAGCTGCGGTCCAGGCCGAGCCGTTGGCGCACTTCCGCGATCGACGCCTCGTCGGCCATCATCCCGGCGAAATAGACCGCCGGGTCGCCCGGCAGGGCGCGGGTGAGGACGAAGGTGACGAGGACGACGCCGAACACCGACGGCACGGCGGACAAAAGCCGCCGGCCGATCAGCTCGAGCCTGGAGCGCTCTGCCATGTCAGGCGAACGACAGGCGGCGGGCGTCGAGCAGGCGGTGGAAGAAGTAGGCGTAGCCCTCCACGTTCTGGCTCATGCCCATGTCGAGATAGGGCTGGTAGAGCGGTGCCATCGGCACGTCCTGCCAGACGATCTCGATCATCTTCTTCACCGTCGGCTCGTAGTCCGGGTGGTCGACCGGCAGGTGCAGCACGCTGTCGGTCAGCGCATCGATCTCGGGGTTGCTGTAGTTGAACGAGTTGAAGAGCCTGTCGGTCTGCAGCACCCAGAAGAAATAGTAGTCGGGGAAGTCGAGCCAGCCGCCGAAATTTTCGAGATGCAGCGGCAGATCCTTCTCGATCAAGGCGCGGGTGCGCCAATTGGCGCCGGGAATTTTGTCGATGGTGGTGCGGATGCCGACGCGGGCGAGCCCTTCCTGCACCAACAGCGCCGTCGGCTCCTGCCAGTCGGCAAGGCCGAGGTTGATCGACAGGGTGGTTTCGAAGCCATTGGGCAGCCCCGCTTCGGCGAGCAGTTCGCGGGCGCGGTCGTAGTCGGTGCGGAAGGGCGCCGGCTGCGGCCAGACCGCTTCGGCCGGGGTTGCGCTCTCGCCGCCCCAAAGCGGCACGCCGCGCTGGAAGGCCGCGAGGTTGTAGATGTCCTCGTAGGGAATGGCGTGGGCGACGGCGCGCCGCACCAGGACGTTGTCGAACGGCGGGAACTTCAGGTTCATGCCGACGTGGTACTGGCAGCAGCCGACCGGGTGGCCAGCGACCTTGACCCGGCCAGCGGCCTGCATCTCGGCGGCGTCCTTGGGCGGCAGCTCGATCGAAAACTGCGCGTCGCCCCGCTCCAACAACGCGCGGCGGGTGGCGGCGGACGGCACCTCTCGGATGATGACGCGGCGCACGCCCGGCAAGGGCCCCTGCGTCCAGTCGTCGTTGCGGATGTAGACGGTCTGCTGGCCGCTGTCCCAGCGCTCCAGCTTGAAGGCCCCGGAGCCGGCGGGGGTGGTGTGGGTGTAGTCCGAGGCCCAGGGGTCGGCGGCGGTGGCTTGGGCCTTGACCAGCTTCGAGTTGAAGACGACGGCGGTCGGCACGGCGAGGTTCGGCAGCGTCAGCTTGCTCGGCTTCAGGTAGTGGACGCGGAAGGTGTGCTCGTCGACCACCTCGAACTGCTCGGGCTTTTCCAAGGCACCGGCGCGCATCTGCACCGTGGCGAAGCCGCCGATGAGGACGGCGCGGTCGAACGACCACTTGACGTCCTCGGCGGTGACCGGCGTGCCGTCCCAGAACTTGGCCTCCTTGCGGAGGAAGAACGTGACCGACATGCCGTCGTCGGCGATCTCCCAGCTTTCCGCCAACTCCGGCACCAGCGTGTCGCGGTCATAGGCGTAGGTGCCGTCCGGCTGCTCGACCACGGCGAAGTTGATCAGCTGGTCGTAGAGATTGATCGAGAGCTGGTAGGCCGGGCGGTTGGCGCCGACCCGCATGATGTCCATCGAGTTCGGGCCGAAGCCGGTGACGACCACGAGCGTGTCGCCGCGGCCTTGGGCGTGGGCCGGCAGGTGTTTCAAGAACGGCAGGATGCCGGCACCGCCGGCGGCGGCCAGACCACCCTTCAAGAATAGACGACGTTCCATCCCATGCTCCTTCTGTCAGCTGTCAGCCGGTGGCGGCGAGATGCGCCCGCCAGCCGCCGAGGTGGGTGATGTCGATGCCGTCGGCGGCGGCGATCGCCTCGCAGACGAAGCCGTGCCGGCTGCGCCCATCGGCGAGGTGCACCTGGCCGAAGCCGAGGGGGGCTGGGACGAGCGAGAGGAGGCCGCCGATGGCTTCGGCCGGCAGGTCCCAGAGTTCGACCTCGATCGCGGCACCCTCGGCCGGTGCCACCCGCACCATGCCGGGGCGGGAAGGCGTGCCGGCCAGCGCGTAGAGCCGGTAGCAGGGTGCGGTGCGCGCCGCCTCGACGAACCGTCCGCCGCGCTCGGTGAGCTGGTGGTTCAAGGCGAGGCCCCGCATGTGGGCACCGCAGACGACCAGGCCGAAGCGCTCGGGCGTGGCCGGTTTCGCCTCGGGCAAGGGGCGGCGTGACGCGCCCATGCCCGTGTCGGCGGCGCGGTGCAGCGCGTCGCCCGCGGCGAGGAGGGCGGCCTCGCTCCAGGGTGGGCCGACCAGGGTCACACCGAAACCGGCGCCGCTGGGGAGGAACCCGGCCGGCACCGTGACGCCAGCGAGGTCGAACAGGTTCATGAAGTTGGTGTAGTGGCCGAGCCGGCTGTTGCGGCGGATCGGGTCGGCGAGCATGGCCTCGATCGTGTAGGCCGTCGGTGCCGTCGGCAGCAGCAGGGCGTCCACCTCGTTCCACACGGGCTCGGTGGCCCGGCGGAGTTCGGCGAGGCGATAGGCGCCCTCGAAGGCCTCGACGGCGCTGCGCGCCAAACCACCCTGGACGATCTGCCGGGTGACCGGGTGCAGGGCATCCGGCGCGCTCGCCAGCATTGGCTGCAGGGCGGCGGTGCGCTCGGCGACCCAAGGCCCGTCATAGAGCAGCTTCGCTGCCTGGACGAAGGGGGCGAGCTCGAACTCGACCAGGGTGAAGCCGAGGCGTTCCGCCCGCGCCACCGCCGCCTCGAACAGCGCTGCAGCGGCCTGGTCGCCGTCGAAGTCGAGGTCGTCCGCGCGCGGGATGCCCAGGCGGCTGATGGCGCCGGGCTTGGGGCCAGGGGCGCGCGCGAAGGGGTCGGCCGGATCGAAGCCTTCGGCGACGGCAAGGACGGCTGCGGCATCGGCGGCGCTGAGGGCGAAGATGGACACGCAGTCGAGCGAGCGGCAGGCTGGCACGACGCCGCGGGTGCTCAAGAGGCCGCGGGTGGGCTTGAGGCCGACGAGATTGTTGAGCATCGCCGGAACGCGGCCGGAGCCGGCGGTGTCGGTACCGAGGGCGAAGCTGACGAGGCCGGCTGCCACCGCCACGGCCGAGCCGGAACTGGAGCCGCCGGGGATCATTGCCGGTGCGAGGGCGTTGGCGGGGATGCCGTAGGGCGAGCGGCAGCCGGAGAGGCCTGTGGCGAACTGGTCGAGGTTGGTCTTGCCGATCAGGATGGCGCCCGCCGCTTCGAGGGCTGTGACCACGGGGGCCGTTGCCGTGGCGGTGTAGGCGAAGCCGGGGCAGGCGGCGGTGGTCGTGAGGCCCTGGACGTCGATGTTGTCCTTCAGGGCGAAGGGCACGCCGTAGAGGGGCAGCGTCCGCGGGTCGCGTTCGGCGAGCCGGTGGGCCGCCTGGCGGGCGCGGTCGGCCAAAACACCGCCGATCCAGACGTGATCATCGCCGCGCGCCGTGCTGGCCCGGAGCACGGCGTCGACCACGTCGATCGGTGCGACGCCCGCCGCATAGGCAGCGGCCAGCGTCGTCAGATCGAGCCCATCGTCGAGGCGCCAAGCCATGCGTCCGCGATCCCGCTCCAGCCGTCGCCGGGGCGGCGACGTTGATGACGGCTAGGCAACTGCCGTGCCAACCGGCCGGCGTGGTCCGAACCGCAGGATAGGCTGCCAGGCAGGACTGCCTTGATCGCAGGCAAGCCGTGCCCCCGCGGCCGGACGTGCTCATCGATTGGGCGCGATCGGCCCGCCGGCTTCGCTGATGACCCCGGCGGCGCCCGCGCCGTCTCCTTCCAAGTCGTTGAATTGACAAGGCCAATGGCCTCGGCCGTGGCGGTGAGGCCGGATGGGGCGGGTGCGTGTTTTCCCGGCGCTTGCCCACCCGATTGCCGCCGCAATCTCGCCTCGTTGAAACAAAATTCTTTATTTCCAATGCGTTGACCAAGTCATTTTGTATGCAATGCTGCATGCGAAATGGGCAGGAAGGTCAGCGGCTGCGGCGTTGGCGGTAGCCTTCGCTGGTGTCGCGAACCGTCAAAAGATGGTCCCGCATGGCCGTGGCCGCAGCTTCGGCATCGGCGGCGAGGATGGCTTTGACCACCTG
>RECO01000197.1 GCA_007694015.1 Geminicoccaceae bacterium | reverse complement strand
GGCTTGGGGGTTTTGGCCCCCATTGCCCCCCGGTGCTGGGGGGTGGCCGTTCCAATTTTTTATTTGGGGAAGGTTATTGCAGGACGCGCTTGCGCGTCCTGCAATCGCTTCCGCCGGGGGTTTCCAAGGGGGCCAAAAGCCCCCTTGGCATCCTTTACCTTCGTCACGCGATCCACTCCGTCACCGGGGCGGCGGCTTCGTGCAGCGGTTGGACGACGATGTCCACCAGCGTTGGGCCGTCGTGGGCGAAGGCGGCGGCGAGGGCGGTTTTGACGTCGGCCGGGTCTTCGACGCGCCAGGATTTGACGCCGAAGGCTTGGGCCACGGCGGCGTGGTCGGTGCGTTCGAAGTCGACCGAGTAGAAGCGTTGGCCGAAGCCCGCGTTTTGGCCGGCCTTGATCCAGCCGAAGACGGCGTTCGACATCACGACCAGGGTGACGGGGGCCTTGGTGCGGACCAGGGTTTCCATTTCGCCGGCGTTGAAGCCGAAGCTGCCGTCGCCCATCACGGCGACGCACTTCGCCTGGGGCCGGGCGTAGTAGGCGCCGAGCACGCCGGGGAGCGAATAGCCGAGGGCGCCGTGGGCGCGGTTGCTGATGAGGCGGGCGTCGGGGTGCATCAGCTCCAAATACGCCGAGAGGTAGGGGCAGGGTGTGCCGGGGTCGGCGACGACGATCGCGTCGTTCGGCAACAGTTCGGCCATGGCGGCGACGACCCGCTCCGGTCGGATCGGCCGTTCGGTCGAGGCGGCCAGTTGACGGAAGCGCTCGAACTTCGAGGCTTTGGCCTCGGCGACGCGCCGCTTGGCCTCGGCCCCGTCGCGGCGGTGCTGGTTCAGCCGGTCGTCGATGGCATCGAAGAGAGCCTGCAGCCCGCTGCGTGCATCGGCCACGATGCCGACGGCGGTCGGGTAGTTGGCGCCGATCACGGCGGCCTCGGCATCGAGGTGGATGAGCTTGACCCCCGGCTTTGGGTGGCGCCACCGCTCGGTGGTGACCGAGCCGAGCCGGCAGCCGACGGCAAGGATGACGTCGGCTTGGTCGAGCACGTGACGGGTTTCGGCCGAGCCGCCATTGGAGCCGACCACGCCGAGCGCGAGGGCATGGTCGTCGAGGATCGCACCTTGGCCGCTGATGGTGGTCGCCACCACCGCACCCAAACGCTCGGCCAAGGCCGTGACCAGTTCGCGGGCGTGGGCGATCACCGGGCCGCCGCCGCAGAGGATCAAGGGGGCCTTCGCCTCGACCAGGAGTTCGGCGGCATTGTCGATCTCGGCCCAAGGGGGTGATGCCGGGTGGGCCGGAAAGCGGCCATGCGCCGGCTCGCCCCAGACGTCCTCGGCGTCGACCGGCCCCTTCTGCACGTCCATCGGCAGGCCGAGATGCACCGCACCGGGGCGGCCCGAGGTGGCTTCGGCGAAGGCGCGGCGCACGGTGCGCGGCAGGGCGGCACTGGCGCCGATGACGCGGTTCCACTTGGTCACCGGGCGGAACAGGGCTTCCTGGTCCAGTTCGGTCAGCGTGTAGCGCCCGCGTGAGCCCGTGCCGATGTCGGTGGTGATCGCCAGCATCGCGATCGAGCTTTCGTTGGCCTCGACCACGGCGGGCAGGATGTAGGTGGCGCCGCCGCCCGAGGGGCCCTCGCACACCCCGACCTTGCCGGAGACGCGGGCGTAGACGTCGGCCATGTAGCCGGCCGAGCGCTCGTCGCGGGTCAGCACGTGGCGGATGTCGTGGTCGAGGCGGTAGAGGGCGTCGTAAAGGGGCAGGCTGGTGTCGCCGCAAAGGCCGAAGACCACCTCCACGCCGTGCTGTTGCAACAGGCGCACCATCGCCTCGGCACCGGTGAGTTGGTTGGTGGTCATGGGCACTCCTCAGGCTTCGGGCTGGGCGAGGTCGAGCCGGGCGGCCGGCCCCTCGCCCATGAACAGGCTGGCGTGGCCGCGCTTCAACACGTCGGCGATCTCGTCGCGGCGGTGGAGAATGTGGCGTTGCATCCGGCGGGCCGCTTCGCCCGCGTCCCGCGCGCGGCAGGCGCGGACCACGCTGCGGTGCTCGGCCTGCGTGCGGTCGCGCCGCCCCTGCATGTCGGCCCAGCGAAAGAAGTGGATGCGGGCGTGCAGGTTGTCCAAGAGCCGCACCAGTTCGGCATTGCTGCTCAGCTTGGCCAGACGGCGGTGAAAGCCCTCGTCGAGCGCCACCAGTTCCTCGACGGGGGCCGTACTCTGCACCGCCACGCTCGCATCGACATAGGCGTCGAGCGCGTCCAGCTGCTCGGTGGTCGCGCGCTCGGTCGCGGTGCGGGCGATGAAGGTCTCCAAGGCCAGCCGCATTTCGTAGAGGTCGACCACTTCCTCGAGATCGAGCCGGCGGGCGGCAAAGCCCTTGCCGGGGATCGCCACCACCAGCTGTTCGGACGCCAGCCGATGCAGCGCCTCGCGCAAGGGCGTGCGGCTCACCTTCAGTTCGCGGGCGAGCGGCTCCTCGGCCAGCCTGGCGCCCGGTTCGAAGGCGAAGGTCATGGCCATGGCCTTGAGGGCGCGGTAGGCGCGGGCTGCCGCCCCGTCGGTGGTCGGCGTCTGGTGCACCAGCCCCCCCTCGCTGATCCGTATGCTGCTGGGTATACAGAACGGAATACGCCGAAGCGCAAGGGGATGGCGGCATGCAGCAGGGTGGTTTCACGACACGGCCAGAGATCAGGGGCACCTTCGGGGCGGCCGCGTCGACGCATTGGCTCGCCTCGCAGACCGCGATGGGCGTGTTGGAGCGGGGCGGCAACGCGTTCGACGCGGTGGTCGCCGGCGGCTTCGTCCTGCAGGTGGTCGAGCCGCACCTGAACGGCCCCGGCGGCGAGGTGCCGATCCTGCTCCATGAAGCGAGCGACGACCGCTGCCGCGTGCTGTGCGGCCAGGGGCCTGCACCGGCCGCCGCGACCATCCAGCGCTTGTGCGATTTCGGGCTCGACCAGATGCCGGGCACGGGTCTCTTGCCGGCCTGCGTACCCGGCTCGTTCGGTGCCTGGCTCACGCTGTTGCGCGATTACGGCACCTGGCCCTTGGCGGACGTCCTGGCCCCAGCGCTCGACTACGCCGCTCGCGGCTATCCGCTGCAGCCGCAGATCGTCAACGCGATGCAGGCGGTGGCCGAGCTGTTCGAGCGGCATTGGCCAAGTTCGGCTGCGATCTATCCCACCCGAACCTTTCCCCAAGCCGGCGATCTCTTCACCAACCCGGAGCTTGCGGCAACCTGGCGGCGGCTCCTGGATGTGGCCGAGGCGGCGAACGGCAGCCGCGAGGTCAAGATCGAGGCGGCGATGGCAGCCTGGTACGAAGGGTTCGTGGCCGAGGCGATCGACCGCTTCTACCGCTCGGCCGAGCTCCTGGATTGCACCGGGCAGGTGCATCCGGGCTTGCTCACGGGCAGCGACCTCGCCGGCTGGCGCCCGGCTTACGAAGACCCGCTCACCTTCGACTATCACGGCCTGACGGTCGCCAAGTGCGGCCCCTGGAGCCAGGGTCCGCTGCTGTTGCAGACGCTCGCCCTGCTCGAAGGCATCGACCTTGCCGACCTTGCCGATCCCCGTTCGCTCCATTCGGTGATCGAGGCGCTGAAGCTGGCCTTTGCCGACCGTGAGGCCTGGTACGGCGATCCCGACCACGTCGACGTGCCGCTCGCGGGCCTGCTCGATCGCGGCTACGCCGCCGAACGTCGGGCCTTGATCGGCGAGACGGCGTCGATGGACTTCTGCCCCGGCAGCCCCGGTGGCCGCACGCCGAAGCTGCCCCGCTATCGCATCGCCGAGCCGGGCAACGCTTCGATCGCCACGCTCCTCGGCGTCGGCGAACCGACGACCCGCGCGGACGGCGTGCGCCGCGGCGACACCTGCCACATCGACGTGGTGGACCGCTGGGGCAACATGGTCGCGGCGACGCCGTCGGGCGGCTGGTTCCAATCGAGCCCGGTGGTGCCGGGGCTCGGCTTTTCGCTCACCGTGCGCGGGCAGATGTTCTGGCTGGAGGAGGGCTTGGCCGCGAGCCTCGCGCCCAAGAAGCGCCCGCGGACGACGCTCACCCCTTCCATGGCGCTGCGCGACGGCAAGCCCTATCTCGCCTGGGGCACGCCCGGCGGCGACCAGCAGGACCAGTGGTCCTTGTTGCTGCTCCTGCGCCACCTGCACCAGGGTCTGAACCTGCAGGAGGCGATCGACGCCCCCGCCTTCCACGTCGAGCACCAACCGAGCTCGTTCTGGCCGCGCGAGGCGCGCCCCGGCGTCGTCGTGCTGGAAGGCCGCTGGCCGGAAGCCACCGTCGCCGAACTCCGCCGCCTCGGCCACCAGGTCGAGGTCGGCGGCCCCTGGTCGGAGGGCCGGCTCTCGGCCTGCAGCCAGACCGTCCAGGGCAATGTCCGCACCTTCCGCGCCGCCGCCAACCCGCGCGGCATGCAAGGCTATGCGGTCGGCCGTTGACGCGACCATCCCAACGTGCTGGCGGCGCCAGCCGTCAGCCGGGGGTGAAGGGGGCCAAAAGCCCCCTTCTTGCTTGCTTCCTTTTTTCTTCTCTTACTTCTTTCTTCTCTTACTTCAAAAAATCGCCGGTTCGGCGACGGCGGGGCCGGCTTGGGTTTCGAGCAGGTCGAAGTCGCAGCCGTCATTGGCTTGGCGGATGTGGCGGGCGAAGAGGGCGCCGTAGCCGCGCTGATAGTGGGGTTCGGGCGGGATCCAGGCTTGGCGGCGGCGAGCGAGTTCGTCTTCGGGCACTTCCAGGGTGAGCTTGCGGTTGGGGCCATCGACGCTGATGCGGTCGCCGGTCCGGACCAGGGCCAAGGGGCCGCCGACGAAGGCTTCGGGGGCGACGTGCAGGATGCAGGCGCCGTAGCTGGTGCCGCTCATCCGTGCGTCCGAGATGCGGACGAGATCGCGCACGCCCGCCTTCACGAGCTTGCCAGGAATCGGCAGCATGCCCCATTCGGGCATGCCCGGCCCCCCCTGCGGCCCGGCGTTCTTCAGGACCAGCACGGTGTCGGGCGTCACGTCGAGGTCATCGCGATCGATGTTGGCCTTGAGTTCGGCGTAGCTCTCGAAGGCGAGGGCGGTGCCGCTGTGGCGGCGGAGGTGCGGGGCTGCAGCCGAGAGCTTCGTCACGGCACCGTCGGGGGCGAGATTGCCGCGCAGGACGGCCAGCGCACCGCGTTCGTAGACCGGGTGGTCGAGGGGGCGGATGACGTCGTCGTCGTAGACCGCGGCGCCTTCCAGCGCGGCACCGAGGTTCCGTCCGGTGAGGGTCAGGGCGTCGAGGTGGAGGATGTGCTTGAGGCGGCTCATCAGGCCGCGGAGCCCGCCGGCGTAGTAGAAGTCCTCCATCAGATAGCGGTCGCCCGAGGGGCGGATGTTGGCGAGCACCGGGACGGCGGCGCCGGCGTGGTCGATATCGTCGAGGCCGAAGCTGGCGTGGCCGGCGCGCCTCGCCATGGCGATCAGGTGCACCAGCGCGTTGGTCGAGCCGCCCATCGCCATGGTCACGGTCACGGCGTTGGCGAAGGCCTTGCGCGTTAGGATCCGCTCGGGCCGGAGGTCCTCCCACACCATCTCGACGATGCGCCGGCCGGAGGCGGCGGCCATGCGGGAATGGCTGCTGTCGGCGGCGGGGATCGAGGAGGCGCCGGGCAGGCTGACGCCCAGCGCCTCGGCGATGGCGGTCATGGTCGAGGCCGTGCCCATGGTCATGCAGTGGCCGGGCGAGCGGGCGATGCCGGCTTCGATCTCCTGCCACTGCGCCTCCGTGATCCGCCCGGCCCGCTTCTCGTCCCAGTATTTCCAGGTGTCGGAGCCGGAGCCGAGGGTTTGGCCGGCCCAATGGCCGCGCAGCATCGGACCCGCCGGGACGAAGACGAAGGGCAGCCCCATCGAGGTGGCGCCCATGATCAGGGCCGGCGTGGTCTTGTCGCAGCCGCCCATCAACACGGCCCCGTCGATCGGGTAGGAGCGCAACAGCTCCTCGGTCTCCATCGCCAGGAAGTTGCGATAGAGCATGGTGGTGGGCTTTTGAAACGGCTCCGAGAGCGACATGGCCGGCAGTTCCAACGGCCAGCCGCCCGCCTGAAAGACGCCCCGCTTCACCTCCTCCACGCGCTGCTTGAAGTGGGTGTGGCAGGGGTTGATGTCGGACCAGGTGTTGATGATGGCGATGACCGGTTTGCCGGCCCAATCGACCGCGTCGTAACCCATCTGCATCGCGCGGCTGCGATGACCGAACGAGCGCAGATCGGTGGCCCCGAACCAGCGGTGCGAGCGCAGCTTCTTCGGGTCACGTTCCATGTTTTCTTGCCTCCCTGAACTCCCGCATCCCGTCCTAGAAGCTTTCCGGTCGGCCGGGAACATCCGGTGCGGGGGAGCGGGACCGCGTCAGTGCGGGACGAGCGAATGGATGTGGCCGGTTTCGGCTGCGTCGGCGCTCAAGAAGGGCAAAAGGCGCGGCGCCAGGGTCTCGGGCAGGGGGTTCTTGCCCTTGGGTTCGCCCGGAAAGCCCTTGCGGCGGAGCAGGGTCTCCATCGGGCCGGGGTCGACCAGGTTGACCTTGAGGTTCGACTTCGTGGTCTCGGCGGCATAGGCGAGCACCAGCGCCTCCATCGCCGCGCGGGGTGCCGTATAGGCGCCCATGAAGGCTTGGCCGGGGCGGCCGACCGAGCAGGTCGCGACCACCACGCGGCCGGCCGGGCTCTGCTGCAGGGGCACGTCGAGCGAGGCGATGAGGCGCTGGGTGGCGGCCACCGACAGCTTCCACACCCGCTCCAGCACCTTGGCGTCCATGTGTGCCACCGGGGTGAACACGCCGAGCTCGGCCGCGGTGTGCACCCAGCCATCGAGCCGGCCGAAGCGGTTGAAGAGCCCGGCACCCAGGCCGTTCACGGCTTGCGGATCGGTCACGTCCAACGGAGCCAGGGTCGGCGCCTGGTGGCCCTCGCCCTGGATCTGGTCGTCGAGTTCCTCGAGCGCTCCCTGGGTGCGCGCCACCAGAATCAGATGGGCACCCGCCCGCGCCGCCTCGACCGCCACGGCGCGGCCGAGCCCACGGCTGGCACCGGTCACCAGGATCAGGCGGCCCGAAAGATCGGTCATCGAAAGGCTCCTCGGATATGCGCTTCGACCGTGTCGAGGTCGTTGGCGAGCACGGTAAAGCGCTCCTCGCGCTCGAACAGATCGGCCATCGACGCGGGCAGTGGCGGCAGCGCCAGGTTAGCGGCTTCGGCAGCGGCCGGGAACTTGGCGGCGTGGGCGGTGGCGAGCGTGACGACCGGGCCGTCGAGGTCGAGGCCCAGCGCCACCTCGAGGCCCACGGCCGTGTGCGGATCGAGCACGCCGAGCCCGTTGGCCGCCGCCCAGCGCAGCCGCGCCACCGTCGCCGCCTCGTCGGCGCGCCCGGCTCCGAAATGCCGGCCGAGCTCGGCGAAGGCGTCAGCCTCCACGGTAAAGCTGCGGCTCTGCTTGAAGCGGGCCATCAGCCCCCGCACCGCCGCCGCATCGCGCCCGTGCGCCTCGAACAAGGCGCGCTCGAAATTGCTCGCCACCTGGATGTCCATCGACGGGCTGAGCGTCGCCTGCACGCCCTCCGCCGCATAGGTGCCGCCGCTCTGAAAGAACCGCGCCAGGATGTCGTTGACGTTGGTCGCCACCACCAGCCGGCCGATCGGCAGGCCCAGGCGCTTCGCGACGTAGCCCGCGAACACGTTGCCGAAATTGCCGGTCGGCACCACGAAATGCACCGGCCCCTGCAAGCGCGTGGCGGCGAAGGCGTAGTAGACCGCCTGGGCTGCGATCCTCGCCCAGTTGATCGAGTTGATGCCGCCGAGGCGCATGGCGTCGGCGAAGGGCCGGTCGGCGAACATCGCCTTCACCAGGTCCTGGCAGTCGTCGAAGGTGCCTTGAACCGCGATGTTGGTGACGTTGGGTGCGGTCACCGTCGTCATCTGCCGCCGCTGCACCGGCGAGACGCGGTCGAGCGGGTGCAGGATGGCCACGTCGACGCTCTCCAGGCCCGCCAACGCCGCCACCGCCGCCGCCCCCGTGTCGCCCGAGGTCGCCCCAACGATGGTCAACCTTTCGCCGCGCCGCGCCAAGACGGTCTCGAACAGCCGGCCCAAGAGCTGCATCGCACAGTCCTTGAAGGCCAAGGTCGGGCCGTGGAACAGCTCCATCATCCACCGATCGGGCCCGACCTGAACCAAGGGCGTCGTCGCCGGGTGGTCGAAGCCGGCATAGACCTCCTTGGCCATCGCCAGCAATGCGGCCTCGTCCAACGCCCCGGCCGTGAACGGCGCCAACACC
Organism: Geminicoccaceae bacterium; assembly: GCA_007694015.1. Lineage (GTDB taxonomy): Bacteria > Pseudomonadota > Alphaproteobacteria > Geminicoccales > Geminicoccaceae > RECO01. The sequence continues at coordinate 11,505 of RECO01000197.1, read as the reverse complement.
GCCGCCGCCGTCTCCGCATAGTCCAAGCCATGAAGGTCGCGGTCGAGCGCCGGCCAAGTCTCCGGCACGTAGAGCCCGCCGTCCGGCGCCAAACCCGCCAACAAGGCACCCTCGAACCCAACGGCCGGCGCGTCGCCCCGGGTGCTGACGTAGCGCAACCCTCTCTCCTCGAATGACGCAAAGGACAAGTGCTAGGGGGCTTTTTGCCCCCTAGGACCCCCTGAAGTGGCACCGGCTCTGCCGGTGCTGGGGGGTCAAAGGGGGGATCATCAAATCCCCCCTTGCCTTTTACTCCCCCGCCCCCGCCCGTCCAGCGGAAGGGCCGGTTGACAGGCCCTCCTCGGTGCGGCACCGCGGGCGCAAACGACGGAAGGACGTTGCCATGCAAGGCTCGTTGGCAGCAACCGCCATGCTGATCGGCTTCGTGTTCGTGCTGGCGGCGATGGTGGTGGGCTACGGGATCGCGGTGTCGAGTGCCTTGAAACACGCGCGCCGTAAGGCGGAGGGGGCTTGGCAGGCTCTGGAGGCGGCGTTGCAGCGGCGCAACCAGCTGACGGGGGAGCTGGCCGCGGCGCTCGACCGCGATCAGGCGCGGGTGGCCGAGGTGCAGCGCCTCGCCGCCGAGGCCAAGAGCGTGCGGCTCCACGCCGAAGCCGACCGGGCGATGCGCGCGGTGGTGACCGACCTCGCCAGGACGGGCGAGGGCGATGCGGCGCTTCGAGCGGAACTGGAGGCGGCGGAATCCGCCCTCGACCAGGCAAGTGCCGACTACAACGCCGCCGTCCGCAAGCTCAACACGGTGATCACCACCTTTCCGTCCAACGTGATGGCTGGCTTCATGGGGCTCTTGCCGCTCAGCACGTTTCCGCCCGACGCACCGGAATCGCGGTAAAGGGCAGCTCAAGAGCCGCCGTAGCGGCGGTCCAGGTGGGCGAGGAAGGCGGAGGTGCCGAGGGGGGCGCCCGTGGCGTCTTCGACCAGTTGCTCGAACGGGACCGAGCGGGCGCGGCCGTGGACGTGGTGGCGCAGCCAGGCGAGGAGCGGGGCGAAGTCGGCCTTGGCGAGTTGCGTGTCGAGGTCCGGGATGGCGCGTTCGGCCGCTTGGAAGAGCTGGGCGGCGAGCAGGGCGCCCAGGGAATAGCTCGGGAAATAGCCGAAGGCGCCGACCGGCCAGTGGATGTCCTGGAGGCAGCCGACGCCGTCGTCGGGCGGCTTGACACCCAAGAGCTCGGCCATGCCGGCAGCCCAGGCTTCGGGCAGGTCCGCCACCTCGATGCGGCCGCCGATCAGGTCCTGTTCCAGGCGGTAGCGCAGCACGATGTGGAGCGGGTAGGTCACCTCGTCGGCATCGACGCGGATGAGGCCCGGTTCGACGTGGTGGTAGAGGCGGAGCAGGTTGTCGGCCCCGAGTGCCGTGTCGTCGCCGAAGCTCAGACGGAGGCGATGGCCGAGATAGCCGATGAAGGCGGGCGAGCGGCAGGCCTGCATCTCGATCAGGAGCGACTGGCTCTCGTGCAGCACCATGCCGCCGGCGCGGCCGACCGGCTGGTGGCGCCAAGCGGCCGGCAGCCCCGCTTCGTAGAGGGCATGGCCGGTTTCGTGCAGCACGCCCATGAGCCCGGTCGCCACGTCCCGCTCGTCCCAGCGCGTGGTCATGCGGATGTCGTCGGGGTTGCCGCCGCAAAAGGGGTGCGCACTCTCGTCGAGCCGCCCTTGTTCGAAGTCGAAGCCGACCTTGGCCATGAGGTCGAGGGCGAGGTCGCGCTGCTGGGCGGCGGGAAAGGTGATGGCGGCTTTGCGCGGCGGCACTTGCCGCTCGACGATGCGGGCGAGGTGCTGGGGCAGGGCTTCGGCCAGTTCGGCGAAGATGGTGTCGATGTGGCTGCGGTGGACGCCTGGCTGGTAGTCGTCCAGGAGCGCGTCGTAGGGGTCGAGGCCGAGCGCTTCACCCTTGGCCGCTGCAGTGGCGCGGGTGAGGCTCACGACCTCGGCGAGTTCCGCTGCCAAGGCCTGGAAGTCGGCCGCGGGCCGCGCCCGGCGCCAGGTCATTTCGCAGCGGCTGGTCGCCTTGGCCAAGGCACCGACGAGGCCAGCCGGCACGGCGGTGGCGCGGATGTGGGCGCGGCGCATCTCGGCGAGGTTGGCACGCGCCCAGGGCTCGTCCGGCGGGGCCGCTTCGGCTTCGGCGAGGAGGTCGGCGACGACCGGGTCGGCGAGCAGTTCGTGGGCCATGACCTCCAGGCCGGCCATGCTGTCGCCGCGGCCGGCGTTGGCGCCGGTCGGCATCATCACCGAGCGGTCCCAGGAGAGGATCGAGAGGGCGTGGCCGATTGCCGAGAGGCGCTCGAATCTACGCTCCAGCGTGGCGTAAGCCGACATGCGGGCCATCCGGGGCAAGGGTGGGCTTGGGTGCGGCCTGCAGGAGGCAGAGCACGTAGCTGAGGACGGTGAAGAGGGCGACGCCCGTGGCCTGGTGGACGACGGCGGTCCAGACCGGGACGTAGAGGACGATGACCAAGGCACCCCAGATGACCTGGATGACGAACAGGGCGGGCAGGACCAGAAGGGCTTGGCGGAGCCGCGCGTCGCCCTGGCGCCACGCGGCCCAGAAGAGGAGCAACAAGAGCACGCCCGAGATCGCCGCCAGGGCGCGGTGGAAGAAGTGGACGCGGACATAAGGGTCGTCGAGGCTCGGCAGCCATTCGCCGTTGCACGAGGGCCAGGTGGCGCAGGCGAGGCTGGCGCCGCTCTTGGCGGTGACGGCGGCGGTGATCATGGTCATCAACAGGGCGACCCAGGTGGCGGCGGCCAGGAGCCGGGGCGCCTCGCCGACCGGGCGCTGCGGCTGCGGGCCGGCGGCGACGTAGAGCTTCACCATGACGGCGAAGAGGACCAGGGCGTTGCCGAGGTGGAGGGCGACCGACCAGGGGCTGTTGGCGTCGAACACGGTGATGCCGCCGAGCTTGGCCTGGATGAGGAGCAGCACGAGGAGCAGGACGGTCCAGCTGACGAGGTCCGGGCGGCGCTGGCGGTGCCAGAGGCTGAGTGCGAGCGCGGCGAGCACCAAGGGGCCGACGACGAGGCCGGCGATGGCGCGGTGGACCCATTCCAGCATGACCTGGAAATAAGTGTATCCCGTGTCGCCGAGGGCCGCGAACTTGGCGGGGGTGATCACCCAATAGCCATAGCAGGTGGGCCAATCCGGGCAGGACAGGCCGCTCTCGGTGCTACGTACCCAGGCACCCAGGACGATCAGGCCGTAGGTCGAAACGAGCGTCACGGCCAACAGCCAACGCATCGCGGTCAAGCGGCACCCCTCCCTCGTTGCAGCCCGAAGGCAACGTAGATGACGGCCAGGCCGAGCGCGAGCCCGAACCAGGTCATCGCATAGCCCAGATGGTTGTTGGGCAGATCGACGACCACCGGCTGCGGCACCGGCAGCCCGGGGCCGGTCGGCCCTTCGGTGACGTCGATCACCAAAGGCAGCAGGGCCGTGGCGAAGGCCGTTTCCAAAGCGTCCCATTCGTACCAGTACCAGCGATTGCGCGGCGCATCGTTGGCGGGGGTGAACGGCGCCGGGCGCCGGTCTTCGATCCAGCGGACGACGCCGATCAGCTCGACCGCGGCCCCCGGCGTCACGAGCGGCACGGCGGCGCGTTCGGGGAACCAGCCGCGATTGACCACCACGGGCGTGCCGTCGTCGAGGGTCGCCAGCTGGAGGATGCGGTGGCCCGGCTCGATGCCCTGCACCTCGACGCCGAAACGCAGGGCCGGCTCGGGTGCGAGGCTGGCGCTGACGACCACCCGGCGGTGTTCCCAGCCGGCGTCGAGCCGGCCCAGATCGAGCGGCACCGGCGCTTCGGCCTGGCGGGCCTCCAATTCCGCGATCAGCGCCGTTTTCCAGGCCGAGCGGTCGAGCTGCCAGGAGCCGAGCGTGGCCAGGATCGGCAGGCTGAGCAGGACGGTCAGGGTTGGCCACAGGCCGGGGCGAAAGGCCATCACGTCACTCGAAAACCTTCGACCAAAGTCCATTCCCCGGACCGGCAAATGCCGGATAACCCACTCGAATCAAAGGCGAAAATGCACTTCTGGGTTCGTTTTGACTGAGCGTTTTTTGCGCCGCGCTGCGCCCACCGACCACGCTCTCTTCTACACCATCTAGGCCGAAAATCCCACACCCGTCACGGTCAAGTCCGACGGCCTTGGCCGTCGGTCGGGGGCGCAGGGGGCCAAAAGCCCCCTGCCTTCTTCCACCCTCCTCCTCAGAACGTGATCGCCGGGCTGGTCACGACGCTGTGGGTGGCGCCCCAGAGGTAGACGGTGACGAACAGGAACAGCCAGACGACGTCGACGAAGTGCCAGTACCAGGCGGCGGCTTCGAAGCCGACGTGCTTTTCCGGCTTCAGCGTCATTTGCGCCGCGCGCACGGTGCAGACGAGCAGGAAGAGGGCGCCGATGAGGACGTGTACGCCGTGGAAGCCCGTGGCCATGAAGAAGGTCGAGCCGTAGATGCCGCTCTGGAGGGTGAGCCCCTCGTGGTAGACGTGGATGTACTCGTAGACCTGGAATCCCAAGAAGACGGCGCCGAGGGCGACGGTGAGGACGAGGGCCTTGAAGCCGGTTGCCTGGTCGCCCTCGCGGATGGCGTGGTGGGCCCAGGTGAGCGAGGTGCCGGAGGCGAGGAGGATGAGGGTGTTGAGGAGCGGGATGCCGAAGGGCGGCACGGGCACGATGCCTTCGGGTGGCCAGGCGGTTGCCACGGTATCCGGCTGCACCAAGGCACCCCAGAAGTAGGCCCAGAAGAAGGCGAAGAAGAAGAAGACTTCCGAGGTGATGAACAGCGCCATGCCGAGGCGCAGGCCGTAGTTGACGACCGGCTTGTGCTGGCCGGCGTAGCTCTCGTGCAGGACGTCGCGCCACCAGCCGAACATGGTGACGATGATGCCAGCGAGGCCGACGAAGAAGATGGCAGCACCGCCGGCGGCGCCGTGCATCCACAGGACGGCGCCGACGGTCAGCACCAGGGCCGACATCGAACCGACGAAGGGCCAGGGGCTCGGGTCGACGAGGTGGTAGTCGTGCTTCACCTCGTCGTGGTGGTCGTGGGCGGCGTCGGTGGCCATGCGGGTGTCCTCGCTTCGTCTTGGGACCGCGGTCAGCCGCCGGTGGGGGCGGTGGCACGGGCGGCGAGGTCGCGGGTGGCGCCCTCGGCCAGGAAAAAGGTGTAGGAGAGGGTGATGCTGCGGAGGCCCTGGAGCGACGGATTGTCCAAAATGGCCGGGTCGACGTAGAACGACACCGGCATGTCGACGCTTTCACCCGGCGCCAGGACCTGTTCCTCGAAGCAGAAGCAGGCGATTTTCGAGAAGTAGCGCCCGGCTTCGAACGGGGTGACGTTGAAGACGGCGGTGCCGACGACCGGCTCGGTGCCCGTATTCATGGCGCGGTAGAACGCGAGTTCGTTGGCGCCGATGTTGACCTCGATGCGGCGGTCGACCGGCTGGAAGGCCCAGGGCAGGCGGCTGTCGGTGTCGGCGTTGAAGCGGACCTCGATGGTGCGCTCGCTGACGTAGTCCGGCGGGCGCTCGGAGGTCTGGGTGGTGCCGCCATAGCCGGTGACGCGGCAGAAGAGGTCGTAGAGCGGCACCGAGGCGGCGGTGAGGCCGGCCATCGAGGCGATGATGCCGACGCCGAACAGGGCGGTTTTGGTATTCTTGTCGAGGGTCATGCCGGTTGTCCCATCCGCACCAGGGTGATCAGGTAGAAGAGGACGACGAGGGCCAGGAGCAACAGGCCGAGGGCTATGTTCTTGCGGCGCAGGCGCCGCCGGAACTCGGGATCGTCGCTCCTCACCATGCGCCCCCCAGGAGCGCGTGGTCGGCCATGAGGGCGCCGAGGACGAGGAACAGGTAGAGGATCGACACCTTGAAGGCGCGCATGGCGACGACCTCGCGCGGGTCGCGCCAAAGCTTCATGACGTGCCAGCCGTACCAGGCGGCGAGTGCCACCGCGGCCGCACCGTAGAGCCAGCCGGCGAGGCCGAGCACGGCTGGCAAGAGCGTCAGCGGCAGGAGGATGGCGGTATAGGCGACGATGTGGCGGCGGGTCGCACGGTCGCCCTTGACCACCGGCAGCATCGGGACATTGGCCTTGGCGTAGTCGCCCGAGCGGTAGAGCGCGAGCGACCAGAAGTGCGGCGGCGTCCACATGAAAATGATGAGGAACATCAAGATCGGCAAAAGGCCGACCTCGCCGGTGACGGCGGCCCAGCCGACGACGGGCGGCAGTGCGCCGGCAGCGCCGCCGATGACGATGTTCTGCGGCGTCGAGCGCTTCAGCCAGCGGGTGTAGATGGTGGTGTAGAAGAGGATGGTGAGCGCCAACAGGGCGGCGGCCGTCCAGTTGAGGGCGAGCCCCATCACCGCGACCGAGAGGAGGGCGAGGGTGACGCCGAAGGCGTTGGCTTCGGCCGGCTCGATGCGGCCGCTCGCGGTCGGGCGGAGCCGGGTTCGCACCATGCGCTGGTCGATGTCGACGTCGTAGGCGTTGTTGATGGCGGCCGACGCGGCAGCCCCGGCGGCGATGCAGAGCATCGCCACCAGCGCCAGGAACGGGTGCAGGGTACCCGGTGCGACGAACAGCCCGGCAAAGCCCGAAAAGATCACCAGCCGCATGACCTTGGGTTTGGTCAGGACCCAGTAGTCCTTGACCTGCGAGCCCGGTGCGGCCAGGCCCGCGTCGGCTTCGGTGCGGGTCAGGGTGTCGCTCATTTGACCTGCGGCAATTCGTTGAAGGTGTGGAAGGGCGGCGGCGACGAGACCGTCCATTCGAGGGTGTCGGCCCCCTCGCCCCACTGGTTGTCGGCGACCTGCTCGGTGCTTTTGAAGGTCTTGTAGAGCACGTAGACGAAGTAGATGGCGCTGAGCATGGCGATGTAGGCGCCGATCGAGCTCACCATGTTCCAGCCGGCATAGGCGTCCGGATAGTCGGGGATGCGCCGCGGCATGCCGGCCAGGCCCAGGAAGTGCTGCGGGAAGAACGCCAGGTTGACGCCGACGAAGGTCAGCCAGAAGTGGATCTTGCCCATGTGCTCCGGGTACTGGTGCCCGGTCATCTTGCCGACCCAGTAGTAGAAGCCGCAGAAGATGGCGAAGACGGCGCCGAGCGACAACACGTAGTGGAAGTGGGCGACGACGTAGTAGGTGTCGTGCAGCACGGTATCGATGCCGGCATTGGCCAGGACCACGCCGGTGACGCCACCGACGGTGAAGAGAAAGATGAAGCCGACGGCCCAGAGCATCGGCGTCTTGAACTCGATGCTGCCGCCCCACATGGTAGCGATCCAGCTGAAGATCTTGATGCCGGTGGGCACCGCGATGATCAGCGTGGCCGCCATGAAATAGGCGCGGACGTCGGCGCTCATGCCGACGGTGTACATGTGGTGCGCCCAGACGATGAAGCCGATCGCGCCGATGGCGACCATGGCGTAGGCCATGCCGAGATAGCCGAACACGGGCTTCTTGGAGAAGGTCGCGACGACGTGGCTGACGATGCCGAAGGCCGGCAGGATCATGATGTAGACTTCGGGGTGGCCGAAGAACCAGAACAGGTGCTGGAACAGGACCGGGTCACCGCCGCCCGCAGGATCGAAGAAGCTGGTGCCGAAATTGCGGTCGGTCAGCAGCATGGTGATGGCGCCGGCCAGGACCGGGACGGCCAAAAGGAGCAGGAACGCGGTCACCAACATGGCCCAGGCGAAGAGCGGCATCTTGTGCAGCGTCATGCCGGGGGCGCGCATGTTGAAGATGGTTGTGATGAAGTTGATGGCGCCGAGCAGTGACGAGATGCCGGCGAGGTGCAGCGAGAAGATGACGAAGTCGACGGCCATACTGGGATGGCCGATCATCGCCGACAGCGGTGGGTAGAGGGTCCAGCCGCCGCCGAAGCCGCCGACGAACATGGACATGAGCAAGAGGGCCGCGGCCGGCGGCAGCAGCCAGAAGCTGATGTTGTTGAGGCGCGGGAAGGCCATGTCCGGGGCGCCGATCATCAACGGCACCATCCAGTTGCCGAAGCCGCCGATCAGCGCCGGCATGACGAAGAAGAAGATCATGATCACGCCGTGGGCGCTGATCAACATGTTGTAGAGGTGGTAGTCGCCGCCGAGGACGTTGTCGCCGGGCGTCATCAACTCCATGCGCATGACGATCGACATGAGCATGCCGAGGATGCCCATCGCACCGGCGAACCAGAGGTAAAGGGTGCCGATGTCCTTGTGGTTGGTCGAATAGAGCCAACGCTTCCAGCCCGTCGGCATGTGGTCATCGTGATGCCCAGCGGCGGCGTACGCCATGAAACGATCCCTCCTCGAAAAGCCGTCAGCGCTCGGCGACGCTCAGGTCACCGCCGACACGGGCATACATGTTCTGCGCCTGCTCGACCCAGGCGGCGAAGTCCTCCTCCGGCACGACGCGGATCGCGATCGGCATGAAGCCGTGGCCGACGCCGCAAAGCTCGGAGCACTGGCCGTAGTACATCCCGGGCTCGTCGACCCGGAACCAGGTCTCGTTGAGCCGGCCGGGGATGGCGTCGCGCTTCACGCCGAAGGCCGGGATCGCCCAAGAGTGCAGCACGTCGGTGGCGGTGATCAACACCCGCACGGTGGCGCCGGCCGGCACGACCACGTCCTCGTCGGTCGCCAGCAGCGCCGGCTTGCCCGCGGCCTCGGCCTCTTCCCGCGTCAGCATGAACGCATCGAAGGTGAAGTTGCCGTTGTCCGGATATTCGTACGTCCAGTACCACTGCTTGCCGATCGCCTTGATCGTCAAATCGGCCTCGGGGATCGTGTCCTCGTAGTAGAGCAGCTTGAACGACGGCACGGCGATGACCACCAGGATCAGGACCGGAACGGCGGTCCAGACGACCTCCAGCGTGGTGTTGTGCGTGGTCCGGGACGGCCGGGGATTGGCCGAAGCGCGGAAGCGGACGCAGACGTAGATCAGGAGCGCCAGGACCACGAGGCAGATGACGGTGATGATCACCAGCATCATGTCGTGGAAGGCGATGACCTGTTCCTTGATCGGCGCCGCCGCGGCCTGCAGGCCGAGTTGCCACGGGCTCGGCTCGCCCGCCTGCGCCGGCACCGCCGCCGATGCGGCCAACAGGCCCAAGCCAACTGCGATCGAACGCAGAACCCCCATAGCGCGGTCCCCCTCAGCCACCAGCCGATGATATCGTGTTGCGGTGCGTTTAGCAGAGCCCCTGCGGCGCCGACAACCTTGCGACCCGCAACCGGGCGCATCGGTCACTGCGACCGAGGCACCGCAGGCCGGTCAGTGTCCGAGCCGCCGCCGGATGCGCCGAACCACGGCCCAAACGGCCAAAACCACGGCCGGAACGGCCATGGCGAGGATGACGTCGGCGGCCCGCGGCCCGATCGCGAACGCCGACGCCTTGAGCACGTACGACAAAAGGCCGAGGAGGTAGTAGCTCACCGCCGCGACCGACAAACCCTCGACGGTCTGCTGCAGGCGAAGCTGGAGCTTGGCCCGCTCGTCCATCGAGGTCAGCAGGGCTTGGTTCTGCGCCTGCAGGGCGAGATCGACCCGGGTGCGCAGCAGGTCGGCGGCGCGGCCGATCCGCGATCCGAGGCTGTCCATCCGCCCCTCGACCGACCGGCAGGTGCGCATCGCCGGCTCGAACCGCCGTTCCAAAAAGTCGCCCAACGGCTCCAGGTCGCCGTCGCGCTCCAGCCGCAGCCGGCGCAGGCGCTCGTGGACCAGTTCGGCATAGGCCTTGGTCGCACCGAAGCGATAGGCGATGTCGGAGCTGTGGCGGGCATGTTCGGCTGCCAGCGCGGTCAGCCGGCCGAGCAGCCGTCGCTCTTCGGCTTCGCCCTGCTCGCTCGCCGTCTCGACCGTAAGGTCGACCAGCCGGCTTTCCATGTCGTCCAGGGCCGGCGTCAGCCGGCGGGCGGCGGCGAGCCCCAACAGCGCCATCAGCCGGTAGGTTTCCAGTTCCAGCATGCGCTGCACGAAGCGGCCGAGCCGGGTCGGATCGAAGCCGCCGTCCTGGATCAGCACGCGGCCGAAGCCGTCGCCGTGCAGCCGCAGGCTGGTCCACAAGCGGACCCGCTCGCCGATCATCCGCCCACCCATCAGGTGATGGCCCTCGAACGCCTGCGCCAACGCGTTGCGGTCGGGGGCCGCATCGTCCTGCGACAGCACGGCGACGTGGCTCGCCTCGACCAAGCGGCCCGGCAGCCGTTCGACCCAGCGCTGCGGCAACAGCGCCAAGGGGGGCTCGGCGAACGGGCGCTCGAACGGCCCGCTGCGCACCAGCATCAGGGTCGAGAACTCGGTATGCCGCTCCCAGCGCAGCTCCAGCTCGCCCAAGCGGGCGACGTGATGCAGCGTCTGCTCGGCCGGCGGCAAGGCGCCGTAGGCGGCGCACAGCTCGCCGACGAGCCGGCGTTCCTCGGCGGCCCCCGTACGGCCGCTGAGCATGGCGAGGTGGCTGATCCGTACCGGCGCCTGCAAGCGCGGTGCCGGCCGGGTGTGCATCTCGGCGACGATGGCGGCGCGGTCATCGTGCGGCCGCAGTGCGCCGTTGGGCGAGGTGACCTGATCCACGGTGCGGGCCTCCAGCGTCGCGGCCGGCGTCAGTGCGCCCGCGCCATGGCGAGCACCGCCAGGCCGGCGAGCGCCGCCGTCTCGGTGCGCAGGATAGTCGGACCGAGCCGCACCGCCACCCCCGCTTCGATGCATTGCAGCAAGGCCCGGTCGGCCGGCCCCAGGCCACCCTCGGGCCCGACCAGCAGATCGCCCGGACCGTGCGCCGCCAACGCCGCCGGCAGCAGCGCTGCGGTGCTCCGTTCCACCGCGACGTAGAGCGGAACCGACCCCTCCCGCGCTGCCAGGAAGTCGGCCAGCCGGAGCGGCGGCCGGATCGCCGGCACCGTCAGCCGCTCGCTCTGCTCCGCGGCCTCGACGGCGATCGCCCGCAACCGTTCCAGCTTCGGCCGTTCCTCGCCCGAGCGTTCGGTCAGTACCAGTTGCAGGGCGGCGATGCCCAGTTCGCACGCCTTCTCCACCGCCCATTCGAGCCGAGCCCGGCGGATCGGCGGCAGCACCAGCACCGGACCGGGCTCCACCACCTGGGGCCGTGTTTGCGTCCCGACGACGACGGTGACGTCGCGTTTACCGACCTCGACCGCAGCCGCCCACTCGCCGGATACGCCGTCGAACAACCGTACCCGGTCGCCGGTCCTGCAGCGCATCACGCGGGCTAGATAGTGCGCCTGCGGGGCCGCCAGCACCCGGCTCGCCCCGGCCTCGAGCGGGGGTTCGACGTAAAGACGGATGTCGCGTTCGGTCATGGCTTCGGTTTACCCCCCGAGGCGCCGTGCTATGAAGCCGCCATGTCGAAATCCGAGACCATCATCCGCGACCGTGAGCACGAACGCCTGCACGGCTGGCCGGCCAAGCGCCGGGCATTGGGCGAACT
>RECO01000050.1 GCA_007694015.1 Geminicoccaceae bacterium | reverse complement strand
CGAAGCCGCGAACGGCATCATCCACGTCATCGACGCGGTGCTTATACCCGACTCATGCACCATCATGTCCCCAAAGTTTGGGGGGGGCGGGGGGGCACCAACAAGCCCCCCCCGCTTCTTCTTTCCCGACATTGCCCCTTGCCTGAAATTTCCCCTTACCGCTTCTCCTCCTACCGCTGGGCGCCCGAACGGCCGGCGTGGCGGCTGAGCCTGGAGGCGGCGTCGATCAGCGTCGCGGGTTCGGCCATCAGGCCGACGCGCAGGTGGCGGGCGCTCGCGGCACCGAAGGCTTCGCCCGGCACCACGACCATGGCTTCCTGGTCGAGCAGGCCGTCGGCGAAGTCGATGCCGCTCTGGCCGGTGCCCGTGACGTCGACGAGGACGAACATGCCGCCTTGGGGCACGTGGCAGCGGACGGTGTTGCTGGTGGCGAGGGCTTGGACGAAGGCGTCGCGGCGGGTGCGGATGCGGGTGGTCATGGCGGCGGCGGCGGCGATGGCGACCGGGTCGGTCAATGCGGTGACCGCCGCATCCTGCACGAACTGGTTCACGCCGTAGAGCAAGGACGAGGAAAGGCTGCGCAGGGCCTTGGCCACGGGCAAGGGGGCGACGGCCCAGCCGATGCGCCAGCCGGTCATGGCGTGCGATTTGGAGAGGCTGTTGACGACGATGGTGGTGGCCGCACCGGCCGGGCTCGCCAAGGGTGAATGGTGGCTGCCGTCGAGCACGAGGCCCGCATAGACCTCGTCCGAGACCAGCCATAGGCCGCGGTCGGTACAAAGAGCGGCGAGGGCATCGATGGCCGCGGCCTCGAACACCGCGCCGGTCGGATTGCCGGGGCTGTTGATCATCACCGCTCGGGTCTTGGGCGTGATTGCGGCTTCGATCCGGCCGACGTCGAGGGCGAAGCCCTCGGCCGGATCGAGCGGCACCGTGACCGGGACGGCGCCGATGGCGAGGATGCAGCGGGGATATGTCGTGTAGACCGGGTCGAGGACGATCACCTCGTCGCCCGGTGCGACCGTGACCATCAACGTGGCGAACAGCGCGGCTTGGGCGCCGGGGAACACGTGGACCTGGGCGGGATCGACGGCCGTGCCGGTAGAGGCGGCTGTCGTGCGGGCGATGGCTTCGCGCAAGGCCGGCTCGCCCTCGGCCGGGGCGTAGTGGGTGCGGCCGGCGCGCACGGCGCGTTCCATGGCCTCGACGATGACGGGCGGGGTGGCGAAGTCGGGGTCGCCCACGCCCAAATCCAAGATGGCCCGGCCGCGGCGCTTTTCTGCCTCGCCGCGCAGCGTCACCGCCCAGGCGGCGGCGGGGCCCCCTTCGAGGCGGGCGACCATCGGCGCGAGCGGTGGTGCGATCGGCATGGCAAACTCCAGGTGGCGAGCGGGACGACGCGGCGGAGGCGTAGCCGGATGGCGTGGCCGAGGCGAGTGCCGAGTGATGCCGTCCGCTTCCGGCGTCTTGCCCGAAGGTCGGCCCGTTCGACGCCTACCAAAATGCGTCATAGCCGGGTGTGATTGCGGGTATAGGATGAAGGTGGCTTGGGGTTTTGGCGACGCGGCACCGATCCGAGGACACCACCACCAAGGGAGCCCTGCCCATGCTTTCGACGAAGCAGCTCGCCCTGCTGCGGGAACGTCGCGCCAAGGTGCTGGCTGGCGGTGGTGAGCGGAAGCTCGAGGAACGGCACGCCAAGGGCTTGATGGGCGCGCGCGAGCGGCTGGCCGCGCTGTTCGAGCCCGACACCTTCCAGGAGATCGGCACCCACGCCGCGCACGACGCGCGGTTTTTCGGCCTCGATGGCAAGGAATTGCCCTCCGACGGCGTGATCGTCGGCACGGGCTATGTCGGCAGCCGGACGGTGGCGGCGTTCAGCCAGGACTTCACCGTCATGGGGGGCACGCTCGGCAAGATGCACGCCAAGAAGATCGTGCAGTCCATGCAGCTGGCCTTGAAACTCGGTTGCCCCGTCGTCGCCTTCAAGGATTCGGCGGGGGCGCGCATCCAGGAGGCGGTGGATGCCCTCTCCGGTTACGGTGAGGTGTTCTACCAAAACGTGCTGCTCTCGGGCGTGGTGCCGCAGATCGCGGTGATTGCGGGGCCGTGCGCCGGTGGTGCTTCCTATTCGCCGGCCTTGATGGACTTCATCATCATGACCGAGCACAACGCCTACATGTTCATCACCGGGCCGGAGGTGATCAAGGCGGTCACCGGGCGCACCACGAGCCTGGACGAAGTCGGCAGTGCGCAGATGCACGCCTCGGTCAGCGGCAACGTCCACTTCGTCGCCGCCGACGACCACGACGCCATCCGCATCACCAAACGCCTGTTGAGCTTCTTGCCGTCGAACAACACCGAGGACCCGCCGCACGCGCCACATCCCGAACTGGACCTGTCGCCCGATCCGGACATCGAAGCCCTCATCCCGGACAGCTCGTCTGCGGTGATGGACGTCGTGCCGATCATCCGCCGGCTGTTGGACGACGGCGATTTCCTGGAGGTGCAGGAGCGTTTTGCCGGCAACCTGGTCATCGGCTTCGGGCGCCTCGGCGGCGTGGTCGTGGGCGTGCTTGCCAACCAGTCGAAGGTCAAGGCGGGCGCGCTCGACATCGACGCCTCCGACAAGGGGGCGCGCTTCATCCGCTTCTGCAACGCCTTCAACATTCCGCTGGTGACCCTGGTCGACGTGCCGGGCTTCCTGCCGGGCATCGAGCAGGAACGGAGCGGCATCATCCGCCACGGCGCCAAGATGCTGTTCACCTACGCCTCGGCAACGGTGCCCAAGATCACCGTGATCCTGCGCAAGGCCTATGGCGGCTCCTATCTCGCCATGTGCTCGCAGGAGATGGGGGCCGATCTGGTCCTGGCCTGGCCGACGGCCGAGATCGCCGTCATGGGGGCGGAAGGGGCGGTCAACATCCTCTACCGCAACGAATTGCAGGCGGCCGACGATCGAAGGGCCAAGGCCGCCGAGTTGGCGGAGGCCTATCGCGAGCAGTTCGCCTCCCCCTATCTGGCGGCGTCGCGCGGCTACGTCACCGACGTGATCGAGCCCGCCGACACGCGCGCCATGCTGGCGCTCGCCTTGCGCAAACTCCTGCCCAAGCGCGAGCTGCGGCCGGCCAAGAAACACGGGGACATCCCGCTCTGATCGTCCGCACCGCGCCGTTGCCGGCGGGTGCCATCATCACGACTGCAGGAAGGCCTGGATGGAGTATTCGACTGCCCTAGCGCTGACCGACATCGCCATCATCTACGCGATCGTGATCGTCGTCTCCCTGCTGATCGCGGTGGTGATCAAGGTCATCGTGACGACGCTCTCCCGCCGCGCCGACAACGCCGCCGCCACCGCCGCCAAGCTGGCACCCGTTGCGGTAACGCCCGTGCCGGTGAGCGGCATTCCCCCCGACCATCTGGTCGCGATCGCCGCCGCGGTGATGGCCATGAGCGGGGCGCACCGCATCGTTCGCATCCAATCGAGCGGTCAAAGCTACGCCTGGACCGCCACGGGCCGAACCCAGCACCACGGCTCCCACCGCCCACGCCGCCCCTGATCGAGACCTTCGTCCGCCAACGACGCTAGAGGCCAAGCCCATGGAAAAGACCTTCCGCATCACCATCGAAGGCCGGGCCTACGTGGTGACGGTCGAGGACATCAGCACCGACGGGGCGCAGCGCCTCTACCCCGAGCCCGGCAGCATGAAGGTCGAAGCCCCCACCACCTCGGCTCCAGCCGCCCCGGCACCGGCGGCGGCAGCGGGTGCGGCGGCACCGGCGGCCGGGCCGGGCGACGAGCTCTCGCCGCTCGCGGGCGTGGTCAAGGAGATACACGTCAGCGACGGCCAGGACGTCGCCGAGGGCGACAAGCTGGTCTCGCTGGAGGCGATGAAGATGGTTACCGAGGTCATCGCCACCCGCGCCGGCAAGGTGTCGAACGTCGCCGTCAAGCCGGGTGATCCGGTCGACGCCGGGCAAGTCCTCCTGCGCATCACCTGACGGCGGGGGCCCATGGAACCGACCTTCAGCATTCTCGACATGTTCCAGGGTGTCAGCACCCTGGTCGACGGTTTTCAGAACGATCCGGTCACCGCCTTCGGCCGCGTCTTCCTCATCGCACTCGGGATTTTCCTGTTCTACCTCGGCCGCAAGGGCGTGCTCGAGGCGCTGTTGATGATCCCCATGGGCCTCGGCATGGCGACGGTGAACGCCGCCGTCATGTTCTTCTACACCTACGACCCCTCCAGCGGCCTGGTGGTGCCCGGCCAGACCGAGGGCATCCCGGGTACGTTGTTCATCGCCCCTCTGGCCGAAGACCCGAACGCCCTGATCCGCGTGCTGCAGATCAACTGGTTGCAGCCGATCTACACCTACATGTTCTCGAACGGCCTGATCGCCTGCCT
>RECO01000051.1 GCA_007694015.1 Geminicoccaceae bacterium | reverse complement strand
CTAAGCGACCCGACAGCGATGCGTCCACACCCGGGCGCGGACCACGGGCCGTCGAATTTGCCGCCTGAGCCGTCAGTCCTAGGATTTCTGCCCTTTTCGTGCTACCGTGCCGGCCGCTTTTTGGACATCGTCGATCCGCCACCTGCCGCTGTCGGCACCGCCCTGGGCCGGCCCCAAAAAAACGAATTTACAAAACGAACTGTCCGACCCTATTTTCGTTGTTTTTCAAATGCTTGACCTGGGGATAACGGGTATTATGACAAATCGGCCCGGCGCCTTCAAAAGCGCACCGCGCCGCTACGCCCGGTCCGCCGTTGCCGCTACCGGCGCCGCTTCAGGGGCTGGGCATGGGCACCATCGACGCCGGACGTCTGAGGTCGAAGCTCGTCCTCAGGCGCAGGAGCGTCTTCTCCGCCGCGGTCAATTCCCGGTACCAATCGACCACGGCCCGCGCGCGCAGCGGATCGCCGACGATCACGTTGTGGGCACCGTCCAAGAGCGCCTTCACCATGAGGTCTTCGTCGTCCACGCCCCAGACGTGAACCTCGAAGCCGCGGGTGGTGAGGCTCCGAATCCGCGAGCGGGTGGCAAAGGCCCGCGCCAGCGGGACGAAGTCGACGTCCACCCGCGCCAGATTGCCGATGCCCGTGGCGACGATGAGACCGACCGGCACGTCGGGCTCGAGCTCGCGAACCCGGGCAAGGATGCGCGGATCGAGCGACGAGATCATGACCTGGTCGAGCATGCCCGCACGGCGCAGTGCCGCGATCGCCCGCCGCGCCAGATCCACCTCCGCGGCACTGACCTTGAGTTCGACGTTGAGGCGGACGTGCCCCTTCGCCGCGGCTGCGAACTCTTCCAGCGTCGGGATGCGTTCGTCGGCAAAGAGCGGGTCGAACCAGGTGCCGACGTCGATGGCTTGGACGTCGGCGAGGTCCAACTCCCAGATCGACACCGGCAGGCCGGCAATCCGGCGCAGGTCGGTGTCGTGCAGCAGGACCACCGCCCCGTCGCGGGTTTCCTGGACGTCGATTTCGACGACGTCGGCGCCCGCCGCGATCGCCCGTTCCAGCGCGGCGAGGGTATTCTCGGGAGCTAGCGAGGAGCCGGCGCGGTGCGCGGTCACTTCGACCGCACGGTCGTCCGGATCGACCGCCGCGGTCCAGACCACCTGCGCCACCGATGCGACGCCGACCGCCGCCACGACCAACAGGGCCGTCCGCGTCCGCAAGGACGAGGCGATGGCCGGGATCGGCACGACCTCGGCTGGGGCCCGGCGGCCCTCCGCATAGGCGTGGACGATGACGGTGACGACGGCGATGCGGGCGAGTGCGGCAACGATCGTCAAGAGAAACGTCGCGAGGAAGGCGAAGACCAAGGTCAGCGGCACGCTCGCGCGCAACCGCGCCTCACTGCCATCGGCCAGTTCGAAGAGGCCGGCCAGCAGGGCGGTCGTCAGGGTGACCGCCAGGGCGCCGAGCCCGAACACGACGGCCAGATGCCGCGCCATCCGCCGCTCGCGGCCGCGGCTGCGCGTTTTGGCCTCGCGCAGTGCATCGCGCGCCGTGCGTCCCTCCAGCACGACGATCGGCACGGCCAGGCCGTACCGCATCACGACACCGACGGCGGCGATCCCCGCCACCAAGGCCGCCGCCACGACGATCGCAACGAGGCTCCAAAAGGCCGGCGGGCGCGACGTCAGGTAGAAGTAGATGTCGGCATCGGAGAGCAAGGCCGCCTTGGCCAACGCGCCGACGGCGACGACCGGTAGCGCCAACACCGTCAGGCCGAGGATCATCATCAGGCTCAAGACGGAGAGCTGTGGCAGGCGGGCCAACAAACGGTAGCCGACCGTCCGCAACTCGACGTGGTCGTGGCGCATCCCATGCCAAAGGATCGAGGCGAGGCCGCCCAACTCCAAGGCGCGCAAGAGGACGGCCGTGGCTGCCGCGACGATCAGCGTCGTGGCACCCAGGGGGTGCAGCACGAAGCCCACCAGATCGACGTTGCCGACGAAGGGATCGGCGCCGAACGCCGTCAGCCGTTCGATCAGAACGATCCGCAAGGGTTGGAGCAAGACCAGCGCGGTCAGTGCCAGCCCGACTTGGAACACGAGCAGCGGCCCCAACACCCGTTGCCAACAGGGCAGGTAGACCTCGCGGAGCAATTGGGTCATGCGATCTCCCGAACGGCGCCTTGCGCTCCGTGGTGGTCGAGCTTAACGCCGCGAGGGTCAAGCGGGTGGCGCAGGGAGGATGGTGGTTGCGTAACCGTGAGGCCGTCGGATTGCTCGCCCTGACCCCGTCGATCCGCCGCTGCACGGTCGCGGCACTCGGTGTGCTGACCCTCGCCGGTTGCGCTGCACTCACCCCCGAGCGCAACGCACCGCCGGTCGAACTCTACGACCTCGCCGTCGCCGCCAACCTGCCCGATGCGCGCTATTGGGGCGACGATATCGACGAGCGCAGCCGGGTCTTGATCGAGCGCGAGGTACGGGGAGGCATGCTCCGCGCCTGGGACCACGCCGGCCGTCCCGCGGAAGGCCTCGACATCGCGCTCTTGGCCTTGTCGGGCGGCGGTCCGGACGGCGCTTTCGGCGCGGGGCTCTTGTCCGGCTGGACCGAACGCGGCGATCGGCCGGCGTTCCACCTGGTCACCGGCATCAGCGTCGGGGCATTGATCGCCCCCTTTGCCTTCGTCGGGCCCGACTACGACCGGGCACTCAGGACCATGTTCACCGAACTCGATACCCGCGACGTGGCGGAGCGGCAGTTCGTCCGTGCCATGTTCGGGGCGTTGGGCTTGGCCCGCACCGATCCCCTGCGCCGGCAAATCGAGCGGTTCGTCGACGACGACTTCCTGCAGCGCATCGCCGAGGGCCGGCGCGAGGGGCGCATGCTCTTGGTCGGCACCACCAATCTCGATGCCCAACGCGGCGTCATCTGGGACATGGGCAAGATCGCGGAAGCCGGCGAACTGGAGTTGTTCCGCGACGTCCTCTTGGCCTCGGCGTCCATCCCCGGGGCGTTCCCGCCGGTCGGCATCGAGGTGGAGGCCGAGGGGCGGCGCTACACCGAATTCCACGTCGATGGTGGCGTCGCGACGTCGGTCTTCGTCGGGCCTACCCGTGCGGCCGATGCCCTGCCGCGCGATCTCCCGTTCCCGATCCAGCGACGGCTCTTCGTGATCATGAACAATTCGCTCGTCGTCCCCTATCGGCCCGTCGAGAACCGCTTGCGCGAGATCGTGGCGCGGTCGATCAGCGGGTTGATTCGGGCGCAGGCCGACGGCGACCTGATCCGGATGTACGTCGCAGCCAACCTCGCAGGGGCCGACTTTCGTCTGACCTTCGTGCCGCTGGGCTTCGACGCTCCGGCCGAGAGCGCGTTCGATCGACAGTACATGACGGCCTTGTTCGAGACCGCTCGCGAGATCGGTCGTGGCGAGATTCCCTGGTGGGAGCGCCCACCGGCGCTGATCGGCCGGCAGCGCTTGGAGCGCGTCGTCACCCGCCGCCCGGATGCAGCGACCGGCCGCTGAGCCGAGCCAACAGGGCGATCGGCTGCTTGCGGATTGTCCAGTGCCTGTCGACCCGGTTATGCTGCAACGCGAGACGCCCCTGCCGCTCCATCCGGAGAACCGCATCATGGCCAAGCCAAGCGCACCCAAGACCATCGACCTTGCCCTCCAGGGCGGCGGCTCGCACGGTGCCCTGACCTGGGGCGTCCTGGACCGGCTGTTGACGGACGATCGCATCCACATCGCAGGCGTCAGCGGTACCAGCGCCGGGGCGATGAACGCCGTCGTCATGGCCGATGGCCTCGAGGCCGGGGGCCGGGAAGGGGCGCGCGAGGCCCTTTCGGCCTTCTGGAAGGCCGTGAGCGACGCCGCCCGCTTTTCGCCGTTCCAGCGCAGTTGGTGGGACCGCCTGCGGGGCCGCTACACGCTCGACAATTCGCTGGGCTATCTGTTCTTCGAGCAGTTGAGCCGACAATTTTCGCCCTACGAGCTCAACCCGCTCGACATCAATCCCTTGCGCGATCTGCTCGACGCCACGGTCGACTTCGACCGGGTCAACCGCTGCGGCGGGGTGAAGGTGTTCGTGACGGCGACCAACGTGCGCACCGGACGCGCCCGCATCTTCAACCAGCCGAACCTGTCGGTCGACGCGGTGATGGCGTCGGCATGCTTGCCGTTCATGTACAAGGCGGTGGAGATCGACGGCGAGGCCTATTGGGACGGCGGCTATATCGGCAATCCGGCGCTCTACCCCTTGGTCGACGACCGGGCGACCCGCGACATCGTCATCGTCCAGATCAACCCCTTGCGGCGGGACGACGTGCCGCGCACGGGCCGTGCGATCATGAACCGGCTCAACGAGATCACCTTCAACGCCGCCCTCATCAAGGAGTTGCGGGCGATCCA
>RECO01000052.1 GCA_007694015.1 Geminicoccaceae bacterium | reverse complement strand
TCGAGGGGTTCTCGGACTTGCGGCTGATCTTGTCGACCTCGTCGATGTAGACGATACCGCGCTGCGCCCGTTCGACGTTGTAGTCGGCGGCCTGCAACAGCTTCAGGATGATGTTCTCGACGTCCTCGCCGACATAGCCGGCCTCGGTGAGGGTGGTCGCATCGGCCATGGTGAAGGGCACGTCCAGCGTGCGCGCGAGGGTCTGCGCCAAGAGCGTCTTGCCGCAGCCGGTGGGGCCGACCAGCAAAATGTTCGACTTGGCGAGCTCGACGTCACCGGTTTTGCCGGCGTGCGCCAGTCGTTTGTAGTGGTTGTGCACCGCCACCGCCAACACCCGCTTCGCCGCGTCCTGGCCGATGACGTAGTCGTCCAACGCACCCTTGATCTCGGTGGGCGTCGGCACGCCGGCGCGGCTCTTCGAGAGCTGTGTTTTGTGCTCCTCGCGGATGATGTCCATGCACAGCTCGACGCATTCGTCGCAGATGAACACCGTTGGGCCAGCGATGAGCTTGCGCACCTCATGCTGGCTCTTGCCGCAGAACGAGCAGTAGAGCGTATTCTTGCCGTCGCCGCCGGATTTGCTCATGGAGCCCTTAGCCCTCGTGCACACCGAAGCAGAACCCTAGTCCCGCTCGCGCCGCCTCACAACCCTCCCCACTGGTCGCAGGCGTCAGGAACCATGCGGTGTCAGGAGGCGAACGAGCAGCCGGGGGGTGCGAGCGGCGGGGAGCGACGCAGGCGGCTTCGGTCCAGGGGCGCAGCCTTGCCATCGTCTTGATGGTCCATGTGGACGTCCCCTCATCGGCACGGTCGTTGCTCCATGCGGTGAACTGCGCTTCAAGCCCCGCGACAGCGAGCGAGCACCAAAAGGAGGGATCACCGCGTGAACGTGCCGTCGGATATCGAGATCGCCCAGCGCGCGCAGTTGCGGCCCATCGGCGAGGTCGCCGCCCGGCTCGATCTCGAGCCGAACGTCCTGCAGCCCTACGGTCATCACATCGCCAAGGTCGATTTAAGGGCGACGGCAGCGCCCGGATCCGGCCGCGAAGGCAAGCTGATCCTGGTCACGGCGATGACCCCGACCCCGGCGGGCGAGGGCAAGACCACCACCACCGTCGGGCTCGGCGACGGGCTCAACCGGATCGGCAAGCGGGCGGCGGTGTGCCTGCGCGAACCCTCGCTCGGGCCCTGTTTCGGCGTGAAAGGGGGGGCTGCCGGCGGCGGCTACGCCCAGGTCGTGCCGATGGAGCGGATCAACCTCCACTTCACCGGCGACTTCCACGCCATCGGTGCCGCCCACAACCTGTTGGCCGCACTGCTCGACAACCACCTCTATTGGGGCAACCGTCTCGGCATCGACGCGCGCCGCATCGCCTGGCGCCGCGTCGTCGACATGAACGACCGCGCCTTGCGCCAGATCGTGCAGTCGCTCGGCGGCGTCGCCAACGGCTTTCCCCGCGAAGACGGTTTCGACATCACGGTGGCCTCCGAGGTGATGGCGGTCTTGTGCCTCGCCGCCGATCTGCACGAC
The DNA here is from genome assembly GCA_007694015.1 of Geminicoccaceae bacterium. Classification (GTDB taxonomy): domain Bacteria; phylum Pseudomonadota; class Alphaproteobacteria; order Geminicoccales; family Geminicoccaceae; genus RECO01. The sequence goes on along the minus strand of RECO01000052.1, from coordinate 2,933 downwards.
CTCGAGCATCGCCTGGGTCGCATGGTGGTGGCCGAAACCCGCGACCGCCGCCAAGTGACCGCGGCCGACCTCGAGGCGGCAGGGGCGATGACCGTGCTCTTGAAGGACGCCCTCGCGCCCAATCTCGTGCAGACGCTGGAGGGCAATCCCGCCTTCGTCCACGGCGGCCCCTTCGCCAACATCGCCCATGGCTGCAACTCGTTGATGGCGACGCGCACGGCCTTGCAGCGGGCCGACTACGTGGTCACCGAAGCCGGCTTCGGCGCCGATCTCGGGGCCGAGAAATTCTTCGACATCAAGTGCCGTCAGGGCAATCTGCGGCCGGCCGCCGCCGTGGTCGTCGCCACGGTGCGGGCGTTGAAGATGCACGGCGGTGTCGCCAGGGAAGAACTCGGTCGCCAGGACCTCGAGGCCCTCAGGCGCGGCCTCGCCAACCTCGCCCGCCACGTCGCCAACGTCCGGCGCTTCGGCGTGCCCGCGGTCGTCTCGCTCAACCGCTTTGCGTCCGACACCCAGGCCGAACTCGACCTCGTGCTCGACATGTGCCGCCGCGAATTCGGCGTCGAAGCGTTCGTTGCCGAGCATTGGGCCCGCGGTTCGGCCGGTATCGAGGCCTTGGCTCATCACGTGGCGGCGCTGGCCGACGCCAATGGCGGCGACAGCTTCGAGCCCCTTTACCCCAAAGACGTCAGCCTCCGCGCCAAACTCACGACGATCGCAACCCAGCTCTACGGTGCCAGCGGCATCACCACGACCCGGCAGGTCGATGACCGGCTCGACGTCTTGGAGGCGCAGGGCTACGGCACGCTGCCGATCTGTGTGGCCAAAACGCCCTACAGCTTCTCGACCGACCCCAGCGTCAAAGGTGCGCCGAGCGGTCACCACGTCGCCGTCCGCGAACTGCGCCTCGCGGCCGGGGCGGGCTTCGTCGTGGCCATCTGCGGTGACGTCGCCACCATGCCGGGCCTTCCCCGCACGCCGGCGGCCCACCATATCCGACTGGATGAGGCCGGACACGTCGTCGGGCTGTTCTGATCGCTTGACTGCTGCGGTGGTGCAGCTGACGCTTCGTTAATGGTCTCGTGCGAGAACCAAAGGGCCGCTCTCTTCGAGCGGCAGGCGGGATGATCGCGAGCGGAGCGGACCATGGCGCGGAAGAACTGGTTGGGCCTCATCGGTGTTGCACTGTTGACGGCCTGTGCGGGAGGCGTCGCGGAGCGCCCGCAGCCATGGGTCCATTCGGCCCCGGCGGCAGACCCGCTCCGCAGCGCTACCCTCGAAGAGGCCGTCGCAACCGCCCCGGAGCCGGTGCGCCCGGCGCTCCTCGCACTCTATGCCGAGCGCGGCTTTGCCCCCTTGTGGTTCGACGGCGGTCCGTTCGAGCCGGAGCGTGCGCGTGTCGTTGCCGAACTTCGCCGGCTCGGCACGGCCGAAGTCGACGCCGCCTGGGCGATGCCGGGCGACGACCCCGCCATGCGGCTCGAGGCCGAATGGGGCTTGACCGCCTTGATGCTCGACGCCGCCGACCGGGTTGGCCGCACCCGCCTCGGCGCGCAGATCGCCGAAGCCCCTTCGACGCAGCAGGTCCTCCTGGCGATGGCCGAGAGCACCGACGTGGCGGCCTTCATGGCCGAGACCCCCTTCGGCGGCCAACGCAACGCCCATGATCGCTACCGCCAGCTCGCCGCCGCGGGCGGCTGGCCGACCTTCCCGGACGGCGCGAACCTGGAGCCGGGGGCGGCCGACGGGCGCCTCGAGCAGCTCCGCGCCCGCCTCCTCGTCACGGGCGACCTCGAGCCCGGCACGAGCGTCGGTCCCTTCTACGACGCGGCACTGGTGCTGGCGGTGAAGCGCTTTCAGGCGCGCCACGGGCTTGCCGTCGATGGCGTGGTCGGTCCCGCCACCCGCCGGGCGTTGAACGTCCCGGTCGAGGTCCGCTTGGCCCAGTTGGACGCCGCAGGCACCCAGCGCGACGCGTTGCACCATCGGCTGGGCGAGCGCTACGTCATGGTGAACGTGCCGGCCTACGAACTGGTCTACGTTCGCGGCGGCACGGTGCACCACCGCGCCAACGTCGTGGTCGGCGCCGTCCAGTTCCAAACGCCGATCTTCTCCCACGCCATCGATCACCTGGTATTCAATCCGTCCTGGAGCGTGCCCCGCTCCATCGCCAATCGCAGCCTCCTGCCGCAGTTCCAGGCCGATGCGGCCAAGATGGAGCGCGAGGGCTATCGGCTGGTGAACGCCGACGGCCAGGCGTTGCGGCCGACCGAGGTCGATTGGGCGGCCAAGTCGTCGGTGCCGTTCCGGGTCCAACAACGGCCGGGCCCGGCCAACGCGCTCGGCGACGTCAAGTTCATGTTCCCGAACGAACACGCGGTCTATCTGCACGACACGCCGAGCAAGAGCCTCTTCGGGCGGCCGATGCGCGCGGCGAGCAATGGCTGTGTCCGGGTGCAGGACCCGATGACCCTGGCCGAGTTGCTGCTCGACCCGGACGGCTGGACGCGTGGCCGGATCGACGAGGTCGTGGCGCAGGGCCGCTTGCGGACGGTCCGCTTGAGCCAGTCCGTCCCGGTGCATCTGACCTACGTCACCGCCTGGCAGGAGGCCGACGGCACCGTCCACTTCCGCGACGATGTCTACGGCTTGCAAGAGCCTGCCCTGCAGTTGGCGGCACGGTGAGTTTCGGCTCCGGTGCGGCCAGCAAAGCCATCGCCTAAGGCCGCCCGATCCTCTAGCTAGGGTGTGCTGTGCCCGCTTGGCGGAACCGGTAGACGCACGGGACTTAAAATCCCGAGGCCCTCGGCCGTGGGGGTTCGAGTCCCCCAGCGGGCACCAGCGCCGAGGTCGCGAGTGGGGCCGCGAGTGGGGCCGGTCAGTCGGGGCGGACGACGACCGAGGCGTCGGCGTCCCAGGCGAGCCAGACCGGC
>RECO01000116.1 GCA_007694015.1 Geminicoccaceae bacterium | reverse complement strand
GCCGCTGCCTCCCCTGCTCAACTGGCAGCGGCAATGCCGCTGCCTGGGGGGCGCGGGGGGCCAAAAGCCCCCCGACCCTTCCCTTCCTTCCCTTTTTTTTCTCCCGCTACGACGGCATCCGCAGCGCCACGAACCTCAGGTCGCCCTGGCGTTCGACCAGGAGCAGCACCGAGCGTTTGCCTTCCTGGCGGGCTTCGGCAATGCGGGCGGCGACTTCCGGCGGCGAGCTGACCGCGTCCTGGCCGACTTCGAGGATGATGTCGCCGGGCTGGAGGTCCTGGCCGGCGGCGGGCGAGCCCGGCAGCACGTCGATGATGACCACGCCGCCGCGCTCGGCATCGTGGTCGAGGTCGAACATTTCGCGCAGCTCGGGCGAAATGGTCGCGATGACGACGCCGAGTTCGGGCAGTTCGGCGCGATCGTTCGGTGCTTGGGTTGGGCCGGTGCCGTCGCCGAGCTGGGCAAGTTCCTCGTCGCTCGGCAGTTCGCCCAAAGTCACTTCGATGGTGCGGCGCTCGCCCCGGCGCCAGACCTCCACCTGCACGGCCTTGCCGACCTCCGTTTCGGCGACGATCCGGGGCAGGCCGCGCATGGCGCTGATCCGCTTGCCGTCGAACTCGACGATGACGTCGCCGGGCTCGAGGGCCGATTGGGCGGCGGGCCCACTGGGGGTGACGCTGGCGACCAGGGCACCTTCGGCTTCGGGCAGGCCCAGGCTTTCGGCAATCTCGGGCGTCACGCTCTGGATGCGCACGCCGAGCCAGCCGCGCACCACGCGGCCCTGCTCGATCAACGAGGTGATGACGGGCTTGGCGAGGTTGGCGGGGATGGCAAAGCCGATGCCGACATTGCCGCCCGATGGCGAGAAGATCGCCGTGTTCACACCGAAGACCTGGCCGTCGAGGGTGAAGCTGGGGCCGCCGGAATTGCCGCGGTTGATGGCGGCATCGACCTGGATGAAGTCGTCATAGGGTCCAGCACGGATGTCGCGGCCGCGCGCCGAGACGATGCCCGCGGTCACGGTCGAGCCGAGCCCGAACGGGTTGCCGATGGCGATCATCCAGTCGCCGACGCGGATGGCGTCGCTGTCGGCCCACTCGACATGGGGGAAGGGCGCCTCGCGCTCGATCTTCAAAAGCGCCAGGTCGGTTTTCGGGTCGCGGCCGATCAGTTCGGCGGCGTATTCGGTGTTGTCGTTGAAGATGACCCGGATCTCGTCGGCCTCGGCGATGACGTGGTTGTTGGTCACGACGAAGCCGGTCGGGTCGATGACGAAGCCCGAGCCGAGCGAGAACGACTCGCGCGGCTGGCGACGGGGCGCTTCGCGCTGGTCGCGATCGAAGAACTCGCGGAAGAACTCCTCGAACGGCGAGCCGGGCGGAAAGCGCGGCAGGGGGAATTCGGGGCCTTCGACGCCGTTGACGCGGCGGGTGGTCGAGATGTTGACCACCGCGGGTGCCACCTGCTCGACGAGGTCGGCAAAGCCCTCGACGGGCGGCATCCGGGCCTCCGCCGTGCCGGCGGCGAGGCCGCCGAGCAGCGCCAGGGCGACCGTCAGCGCGGTGATCGCCCGCCCTGCGGTGACGCGGCCAGGCCCGTCACCGCTGGCTCGCCCGAAGTGCATCGACAGCATGTGGGCACGATCCTTTCCTTGGTGGGGCCAGTCGGGCTTTCCGGCGTGGCCCAGGCGTGCAGGGGCGTCGATGGCGGTCAACCGCGCACCCACCAGATGATGAGCACACCGGCCGCCATGGCCACAAGCCCGCCCTGGCGCAAGACCGAGGCGGGCAGCTCCAGCAGCCGCTCGGCGGCTGCCTTCATTTGGTTGGGAAAGCCGGCCCAGAGCAGCCCTTCCAGCACCAGAACGAGACCGAGTGCGACGAAGAAGAGCTCCATCAGGGCCGGCGATCCTCAGGCCAGTCGTCGTGATCAGCGCGGCAGCGGCACGGGATCACCCGCGGCCACGGCCGGTGGCGTGATCGCCGTGGTCGCTTCTTCCACCGGGCTCGGCTCGAGCTCCAGCTGCGCCTCGGGCAGATCGCCTTCCAGTGCGTCGTTCAGCCGGAGCTGCTCGGCGCGGCCGTAGCCGGCCTGGACGACGTCCATCAGCGCCGTCGCGTCGAAGTAGCGGAAGAACTCGTGCTGCGGCGACATGACGAACTGGGTCGAGTCGGCCCGCAGCGACTCGCGATAGGCCTGCATCGAGCGGAAGAACGAGAAGAACTCCGGATCCTGCCCGAAGGCCTCGGCGAAGGTGCGCACCGCCTCGGCGTCGCCCGTACCGCGGATGATCTCGCTGTCGCGGCGGGCTTCGGCCATCAGCACGGTCCGCTCGCGTTCGGCCCGTGCCCGGATGCGCTGCGCCAACTCGGCACCCTGCGCCCGCAGCTCGCGGGCTTCGCGCTCGCGTTCCGTTTGCATCCGGCGGAAGATGGCCTGGTTGTTCTCGGCCGGCAGGTCGGCACGCTTGATCCGGATGTCGACCACGTCGACGCCGTATTGGGCGAGTGCGACGTTGGCGCGCTGCTGGATGCGGCCCATCAGCTCGCTACGGTCGGCGGAGAGCACCGTGAACAGCGGCACCTCGCCGAGCACGTTACGCATTGCCGAGTTGAGGATCGGCTGCATCTGCGCCTGCAGGCCGACCTCGGTGCGAACGCGCTGATAGAACAGCATCGGGTCGGTGATGCGGAACCGCGCGAACAGGTCGACCACCAACCGGCGACGGTCACCGAGAATGAGCTCCTGCGGCTGCACGTCGTAGGCGAGCACGCGCCGCTCCAGGAAGACCACGTTGTCGATGAACGGCACGCGGAAGTGCAGGCCGGCATCGGTCACCGCGCGCTGCACGGCACCGAAGCGCAAAACGAGCGCTTGCTGCGTCTCGTTCACGGTGTAGGCGGAAGCCCCGAGACCCACCAGCGTGGCGCCGACGAGCCCGAGGGCGATCATGGTTTTACGCTGCATGGATCAGTTCCTCTCGGCGGCGACGGGGCTGAGGCCCGGCAGGGGCGACTGTTGCGTCGTCTGAACGGGCCGTTGCGACACCGCTTCCCGGTCCAGCATCGGCAACGGCAGGAAGGGCACCACACCGGAGCCGCCCATCTGGGTGTCGACGACCAGCTTGTTCATGTCGCGCAGCACCGTTTCCATCGTCTCCAGGTAGATGCGGCGGGCGGTGACTTCACGCGCGTTGGAATACTCCTCCCACACGGCGAGGAAGCGCGACGCATCACCGGTGGCGCGGGCGACGACCTCCTCGCGATAGCCTTCGGCCTGCTGGATGATCTGCTCGGCCTCGCCGCGAGCCCGCGGGATGATGTCGTTGGCGAATGCCTCGGCTTCGTTCTGCAACCGCTCGCGGTCGGCCTGCGCACGCTGCACGTCGCGGAAGGCGTCGATCACCTCCGCCGGCGGGTCGGCCTTCTGCAACTGCACCTCGGTGATGATGATACCGGCGCCATAGCCGTCGAGCAGGGTCTGCAACTGCGCGCGGGCGTCGCTTTCCAACACGCCACGACCCTCGGTGGTGACGTCGTTGATGGTCGAACGGCCGACCAGCTCACGCATCACGCTTTCGGCCGCGGCGACGATCGTCTGCTCTTGATCACGCACGTTGAACAGGAAGTCCTCCGGCACGGCGATGCGCCACAGCACGGCGAAGTGGATGTCGACGATGTTCTCGTCGCCGGTCAGCATCAGGCTTTCGTGCAGCATGTCGCGGCCACCGGCGGCGCGGGCCTGCGGCGAAGCGGCGGTGGCGGAACGGAACCCGACCTCGATCCGGTTGACGCGCTCGACCTCGGGACGAATGACCGTTTGGATCGGCCACGGCAGATGGTAGCGCAGGCCCGGCTCGGTGACGGCGTGGAAGCGGCCGAACATCAGCTCGACACCGCGCTGCGCGGGCTCGACCCGGTAGAACCCGGACGCCAGCCACAAACCGGCGAGCACGGCCACACCGGCGAGGATGAGACCCTTGTTCATCCCGCCGCCGCTGCCGCCGGGGAACATCTGCTTGAACTTCTCCTGACCCTTGCGGATCAACTCCTCCAAATCAGGCGGCTGTTGTCCACCGCCGGACGGCCCGCCACTCGAAGGGCGCCCACCCCACGGCCCTTGGCCCCCGCCTTGCCACTTTCCCCCTTGATTGTTCCAGGGCATCGCATGTCCTTCTCGGGTCGCTCGCGCAACGGGTTCCTCCCGCCGCTTCGTGGTGCTCTATATCGGGCAGTGTGAACAGGGGTTCAACCGTGAGCGACATTACACGTGAAGGCGTTTTGGCAGCGCTCGCCGCGCTGCAGGTACCCGGCCGGGACGCCGATCCGGTAGCACTCGGCATGATCTCGGGCGTGGTGGTCAAAGGCTCCAACGTCGGCTTCGCCATCGAGGTGGCACCGAGCGAGGGTGCCGCCATGGAACCTTTCCGCCAATCGGCGGAGGCCGCGGTGAAGGCTTTGCCCGGGGTCACCTCCGTGACCGCCGTGCTGACCGCCGCCAAGGAGCCGCCCAAAGCACCGCCGCCACCCCGCGGCGGCCCGGCCGCGCCCGAGGCCAAACCGCTGATCGAAGGCGTGCGCGCGATCGTCGCGGTGGCCTCCGGCAAGGGCGGCGTCGGCAAATCCACCACCGCCATCAACCTCGCCATGGGCCTGCAGCGGCTGGGCCTGCGCACAGGGCTGCTGGACGCCGACATCTACGGACCCTCCCTGCCCCGCATGGCCGGTCTCAAGGGCCGCCCCAGCGCCACGCCGGACGGCAAGAAGCTGCAACCCATGGTCAGCCACGACGTCAAGGTCATGTCGATCGGCTTCATGGTCGACGAAGACACCCCGATGATCTGGCGCGGCCCCATGGTGCAGAGCGCCATCCAGCAAATGCTCTCCGACGTCGCCTGGGGCGAACTCGACGTGATGGTGGTGGACCTGCCGCCCGGCACCGGCGACGCCCAACTCACCATGGCCCAGCGCGTCCCCCTCACCGGCGCCGTCATCGTCTCGACCCCACAAGACATCGCCTTGCTCGATGCCAGGAAAGGCATCGCCATGTTCGAAAAGGTCAACGTGCCGATCCTCGGCATCGTCGAGAACATGAGCTATTTCTGCTGCCCGAATTGCGGCCACCGCACCGACATCTTCGCCCACGGCGGTGCGCGCGCCACGGCGGAAAAAAGCCAGGTCGACTTCCTCGCCGAAATCCCTCTCGACCCCTTGATCCGCGAACTCTCCGACGACGGCCGCCCCGTCGTCGTCGCCCAGCCCGAAAGCCCCCAAGCCCAAGCCTATCTCGGCCTCGCCCAAAGCGTCGCCGCCAAGCTCGACCGCAAACACGGCAAGCCGGCCCCGCGGATCGTCTATGTTTGAAGGGAAGCAAGGGGGGACTTGATGGTCCCCCCTTGAACCCCCCCAGCAGCGGCGCTGCCGCTGCCACTTTCCGAAAAGTGGCGGTAATGGATCGCGGGACGTGCGTGCACGTCCCGCGATCCATTACCGCTCGGGGGTTTCGAAGGGGGCCAAAAGCCCCCTTCCCTTCTCCTCTTCCTTTCCGTCAGCTCAGCCGAGCTTGGCCAACAGGTTGTCGAGTTGTTCGGGGGTCGAAAAGGCGATGGTGAGGCGGCCGCCGGTGCCTTTGGTTTTCACTTCGACCTTGAGCCCGAGCACGTTGGTGAGGCGGTGTTCGAGGTCGACCAGGTCGGGGTCGCGGGGGCGGGGCGTGGTGGCGTAGCTGTTTTCGGCTTTCACCAGGGCCTCGGTTTGGCGAACGTTCAGGCCGCGTTCGATGACGATCTTGGCGAGGCGGATCGGGTCGCGGGCGGGCAGGAGGGCGCGGGCGTGGCCGGCGGTGAGGTCGCCGTAGTCGACATAGGTTTTGAGGGTGTCGGGCAGGCCCAACAGGCGCAAGAGGTTGGAAAGATAGGGGCGGCTTTTGCCCAGGCGCTGCGCCAGGGCTTCTTGGGTATAGCCGCACTCCTCGATCAGGCGCTGATAGCCCTCGGCCTCCTCCAGGGGCGTCAGGTTTTCGCGCTGGACGTTCTCGAGCAGCGCCGCTTCCAGCGCCTCGGTGTCGGTCATGTGGCGGACGATCACCGGCACTTCGCCGAGCCCGGCCTTGGCCGCGGCTCGCCAGCGACGCTCACCGGCGATGATCTGAAACTGCTCGCCGAACTCGTCGAGCGGGCGCACCAACAAGGGCTGCAACACGCCCATGCTGCGGATCGAGGCGGCCAGCTCCTCCAAATCGGCATCGCCGAATTTGCGCCGCGGCTGGTCGATGCGGGCGACGAGGTACTCGATCGGCAGCGTGCGCGCGCCCTCGCCCTCGGCGCCGGTATGGTCGGCCAAGAGCGCTTCCAAACCGCGGCCGAGCCCGCGCTTGCGCTCGCCGCTCATGCCGCCCGCCGCTTGGTCGGCCGGCCGCCGAGCCGCTTCAGATATTCGAGCGCCAAGTGGCCGTGGGCGATCGCCCCCGGACATTGCACGTCGTAGCGCTGCACCGGCTGGCCGAAGGAGGGCGCTTCGGAAATACGCACGTTGCGGGGAATGACCGTCTCGAACACGCGATGCCCCATGAAGCTGCGCACGTCGGCCGCAACCTGATCCGACAGGTTGTTGCGGCGGTCGTACATCGTGAGAACGATACCCTCGATTTGCAACCTGGGGTTGTTGGCGCGCCGCACCCGGTCGACCGTGCGCACGATCAGGCTGAGACCCTCGAGGGCGAAGAACTCGCATTGCAGGGGAATGAGCACGCCGTCGGCGGCGGCGAGCGCGTTCAGGGTCAACACGCCCAAGGACGGCGGACAGTCGATCAGGATCAGGTCGTAGCGGCTGCGCAGGGGTGCGAGGGCGGTGGCAAGCCGGGACATCCGCGCTGGGTCGCCGGCCAGTTCGACCTCGGCGGCGGACAGGTCGACCACCGCCGGCAGCACATCGAGGCCGCCGATCGCGGTCGGCTGAACGGCCTGCGCGGCCGCGGCGCCGCCGACCAACAGATCGTAGGTGCTGAGCCGCCGCTGCGCCGGGCCGAGGCCCAGATGCGTCGTGGCGTTGCCCTGCGGGTCGATGTCGATCAACAGCACGCGCTTTTTGGCGTCGGCCAGGGCGGTGGCAAGGTTGACGGCCGTCGTCGTCTTGCCCACGCCACCCTTCTGGTTGGCGATGGCGACGATGCGCGCCTGCCTTTCGGCGCCATTTGCCTCGGAAACAGGGGCCTCGGACGGGTCAGCCGCGGCGGACATGGGTCAGTTCCAGGATCACGCCTTCCGGATGGGTGAGGCTCGGGGACGACTTCACGTTCATCATCCAATCAGCGCGCGCCGCGGTCAATTCGTCTTCGACCGTCGCCCCCTTCAAGAAGAGGCAGGTCGTCGCCGGCCCAAGGAAGCCCTCCGCCCAGCCGAGCAGGTCGGCCACGGGTGCGAGGGCCCGGGCCGTCACCACGTCCACGGGCGCTTTGGCCGTCTGTTCCAGCCGTTCGGCGCGCACCTCGAGAGCCACCTCGGCGGCGCGGGCGGCCTCGCGCAGGAAAATGGCCTTCCGCCTATCGGCCTCGATCAACGTTACCGAAGGCACCCCCATGATCGCCAACACCAGCCCCGGAAAGCCCGCCCCACTGCCCATGTCGACCAGGGTGCGCGCCCCCGGCGGCAGGTGGCGAAACAGCTGCCCGCTGTCCAAGACGTGCCGCTGCCAAAGGTCGGGCAGCGTTTTCGGTCCAACCAGGTTCAGCTTCGCCTGCCATTTGGTGAGCAACGCCGCATAGGCATCGAGCCGCGCCAGCGTCGCCGCGTCGAGCGCCAGCGTGCGGGCGACCTCGTCCTTGGTCACGCCGCCTTCCGGGCGAAGCGGTAGAGCAGCGTCAGTGCGGCCGGTGTGATGCCGGGGATGCGGGCCGCCGCACCCAGGCTGGTCGGCCGCACCAGGCTCAACCGTTCGCGCACCTCGTTGGTGAGCCCGCCGATCTGGCCGAAATCCAGATCGACCGGCAGCACCAGGCTCTCGTCGGTGCGAAAGCTCCGAATGTCGATCCGCTGGCGGTCCAAATAACCCGCATAGCGCGCCTCCACGGTGAGGCTCTCCACCACCCGCTGCGGCACCTGGGCCAGTTCGGGCCAAATACGGACCAAATCTGCCCAACCGATCTCCGGCCGGCCCAACAGCTCGAAGGCGCTGCGCCGCCGGCCATCCTCGTTGACCGCGATGCCGTAGGTCGCCGCCGCATTCGGCGTCACGGTCAAGGCCTGCAATCGCGCCGCCGCCAGGCTCCAATCGGCCGCGTCGGCCGTAAACCGCGTCCGGCGCTCGGCGCCAACGCAACCCGCGGCGATCCCCTTGGGCGTCAGCCGCCGATCGGCATTGTCGGCGCGCAGGCTCAAGCGATACTCCGCGCGCGAGGTGAACATCCGATAGGGCTCGCTGACACCGAGCGTGGTGAGATCGTCGATCAGGACGCCGAGATACCCGTCGGCCCGGTCGAACAGCACAGGTTCCTGCCCGCCCGCGGCCCGCCCCGCGTTCAGCCCCGCCACGATCCCCTGCGCGGCTGCCTCCTCGTAGCCGGTCGTGCCGTTGATCTGCCCGGCCAAATAGAGCCCCGGCAGCCGCAAACACTCCAGGCTCGGCGCGAGTTCACGCGGATCGACGTGGTCGTACTCGATCGCATAGCCGTGGCGCAGGATGCGCGCCCGCTCCAGCCCGGCGATGCCCTGGATCAAGGCGTCCTGGACCTCGCGCGGCAGCGAGGTCGAAATGCCGTTCGGATAGACCGTCGGGTCGTCATAGCCTTCGGGTTCGAGGAAGACTTGATGGCGGCTGCGGTCGGCAAACCGCACCACCTTGTCCTCGATCGAGGGGCAATAACGCACGCCGCCGGCCTCGATCCGGCCCGCGTACATCGGCGCCCGGTGCAGGTTCGCCCGGATCAGGTCGTGCACCTCGGGCGTCGTGTAGGCGACGTGGCAAAGCACCTGCGGCTGGCGGATGGCGTCGGTGAGGAACGAAAAGGGCTGCGGTTCGGCGTCACCCGGCTGCGGTTCCAAGGCCGCATAGTCGATCGTCGCCCCATCGAGCCGCGGCGGCGTACCCGTCTTCAACCGCCCGAGGCGCAAGCCCACGGCCGCCAAGGTCTCGGCCAACCGCACCGCCGGCGCCTCGCCGATCCGCCCCGCCGGCCACCGCTCCTCGCCCAGGTGGATCACGCCGCGCAGGAACGTGCCCGTGGTCAAGACGACCGCGCCCGCGCCGAGCGCCTCGCCCGCCTCGGTCTCCAGCCCGACCACGCGCCCCCGCTCCAAGCGAAACGCCGCCGCCGCCCCGGCCCTGATGGTGAGGTTCGAAACCTCGGCCAAAACCGCCTGCACCGCCAGGCGATAGAGCTTGCGGTCGGCCTGGGCACGCGGCCCCTGCACTGCCGGCCCCTTGCGCCGGTTCAAGACCCGAAACTGGATCCCCCCCCGGTCGATCGCCCGCGCCATCACCCCATCGAGCGCATCGACCTCGCGCACCAGATGGCCGCGCCCCAGCCCGCCGATCGCCGGGTTGCACGACATCGCGCCGATCTGGGCCGGATCGTGCGTCAGCAACAGCGTGCGCGCCCCCACCCGAGCCGCCGCCGCCGCGGCCTCGGTCCCGGCATGCCCACCACCCACCACGATCACGTCGAACCGTTCCATGCCGGCTAGATGCGCGGGGGGTGGAGCAGGGTCAAGATGCTGAAGCAAAAAGGAACCAGGGGGCTTTTTGCCCCCTGGACCCCCTGCAACTGCTGGCGGCCTTGGCGACCGGGCGTGCCCGGTCGCCAAGGCCGCCAGCTGGGGGATTCAAAGGGGGCCAAAAGCCCCCTTTGCCTTCCTTCCCTCTCTATCCTCTGCTTAAACTTTGCCCTGCTCCCTCCCCCTCGCACGCCGAAAGGACAGGAATGGCCACGGGCTTGCTCTCCACCATGGCGGGCTTTGCCTTCGTGCTCGTCGCCATGGCGGCAATCCCCGTATTGGCCCCTCGGGTGGGGCTGCCGGTGGCGAGTCTGCAGGCGGCGATCGGCACGGCGTTGGGCGTGCTGGCGTTGTTTTTGGGGCACCCGCAGGTGGTGGTGCTGGCGCCGTTGGAGAGCTTGCTCGATGCGCTGTTGGCGCTCGGCGGCGAGGGCATTTTGGCGTTGTTCCTGCCGGCACTCCTGTTCGATGCGGCGCTGCGGGTCGACAGCCGGCTGTTGGTACGGGATCTGGCGGCGGTGCTGCTCCTGGCGGTGGTCGCCGTATTGGTGACGACGCTGTTCGTCGCGGGCGGGCTGGTTTGGTGGACCACGCTGCCCCTGCTTTGGGCGCTCGCGCTGGGCGCCATCGTCGCCACCACCGATCCGTCCGCCGTCTTGGCGGTGTTCAAGCAGGCGGGCGCGCCGCGGCGGCTCCAGGCGTTGGTCGAGGGCGAAAGCCTGTTGAACGACGCTGCCGCCATCGTGCTCTTTGCCGCCGTCTTGGCCTTTTTGAAGGGCACGGCCGAGCCGCAGGTGGGCGCGGTGGCGCTCAGCTTCGCGCTGACCTTCGTCGGCGGCGGGCTGTTGGGGGCGGTGATCGGGCACTTGGCCAGCTTGCTGGTGGCACGGCTCAGGGCGCTGCCGGAGGCGGCAGTGACGATCAGCCTGGCCGTGCCCTATGTCAGCTACCTCACGGCCGAACTCTATTTGGGCATTTCGGGGGTGGTGGCGGTGGTGCTGAGCGGCCTCGCCGTCGGCCGGGCGCTGCAGCGCCGCGTGCCGCCGGCGCTGGTGCGGGAGATCCTTTCCTTGTGGGGCCAGCTGGCTTCCTGGGCCGGCGGCCTGATCGTCATCGGGGCGACCATCCTTGTACCGGTGACGCTCTTGCCCGACCGGTTCGTCTGGTTCGACCTCGGCGTGGTGGTGCTGGCGTGCCTCGCGGCGCGGGTGGTCGTGCTCTACGGCCTCCTGCCGCTCCTGATCCAATCGGGCATGACCGCACCGGTCAGCGGTCCGTTCAAACTGGCGATGCTCTGGGGCGGACTGCGCGGTGCGGTGACCATCGCCCTCGCCCTCACCTTGGCGGCCGATGCCGAGCTGCCGATCGCGCTGCGCGACCAGGTCGGCTTGCTGGCGTTCGGTCTGGCGCTGTTCACGCTGTTCGTCCAAGCGCCCTCACTGCCGCTCTTGATGCGGGCGCTGGGGCTGCAGGGGCTCAGCCGGTTGGATGCCGTGCTGAAGGAACGCGCCAGCCGTGCGGTCGCGGCGCACCTGATCGAGCGGGTGGCCGAGTTGCGCGCCACGCTGCGGCTGGATGCCGCCGAGCCGGTCGCCCCGACGCCGGTGGCGGTCGGCGAGGAACTACCGCCGAGCGAAGCGGACCGCCGCGACCGCCTGACCGCGGCGATTGCCGGCATCACCGAGCGCGAGGCCGAGCGCTACCGCGAACTGTTCGACGAAAGCTATGTGTCGCAAAGTGCGGCCGCCGTGCTGGCGACGGGGCCTATGGCCTTGGCCGAAGCGCTGCGCACCAGCGGCATGTCTGGCCTCGCCGCCGCGGCCAAGCGCGAGCTCCGCTACGACTGGCGGCTGCGCGCCGCCTTGTGGGTCCACCGCCGGCTGCGCTGGGGCTGGCCTTTGGCGCAAGCCTTGGCGCTGCGCTACGAAATCATCCTGGTGCGCCGCTCCGTCCTCATCCAGCTGCGGCGGGACGTGGCAGACGAACTCGGCCGGGTCACCGACGAGGATGCCGCGAGCCGCGTCGACACCCTGCTGGCGGCGCGGCTCGACGCCCATCAGCGCGCGCTCGAGGCGCTGCGCGTCCAATATCCCGACTACGCCCGCGAACTGGAAACCCTGTTCCTGCGCCGGGCGGCGCTGCGCCTGGAGGACGACCTCTACCGCGAGCTGCGCGGCGATGGGCTGCTCAGCGGTGCTGCCTATGCCGACTTGGCGGCACAGGTGGCCGAGCGGGCCCGGGCGACGGTGCGCGTGCCGACGGTCGACGTGCCGGTGGACAAGGCCGCCATGCTCGCCCGCGTGCCGTTCTTCGACCGGCTGGACCCGCGAGCGCAGCGCCGTTTGCGCCGCAGCCTGCGCCCCGGTCTGGCGGTGCCCGGGGAGCGCTTGATCCGCCGCGGCGAGCACGGTGACGCCATGTTCTTCATCGTCGACGGCGCGGTGGCGGTGCAGTGGCCCGGGGGCCGGCGCACGCTCGGCTCCGGCGACGTGGTCGGCGAGATCGCGCTGCTCACCGGGCAGCGGCGGACCGCCGACGTCGTCGCCATGGGTTACGTCCAATATCTCGAACTGCGGCGCAGCGACTTCCGCCGCTTGATGGCCGGTCTGGGCGACCTCCGCGCCGAGGTCGCCAAACTGGCCTTGGCCCGCGACCGGGAGCGCCGGGGCGACCCGCCGGTTTCACGTGAAACGTCGGCCTGACCCGCGGGCGTTTCACGTGAAACGTCACTTGCCGATGCAGAAGCTCTGGAAGATCGCGTCCAACACCAGCTCGACGCCACGCTCGCCGGTGATCGCGCCGAGCGCGTCCATCGCCCCGCGTAAATCCTCGGCGCACAGCACCGCATCAGCTTGCGCCGCCGCGCGCAGCAAGTGAGCCGCCGCCTGCTCGAGCTGGTGGCGGTGCCGCGCCCGCGTCGCCAGCACCGCGAGCCCTGCCCCGTCACCGACCAACTCCTCCACCCGCGCCGTCAGCGCGCCGAGCAGCGGGTCCAAGCCGGTCGTCGTCCGCACGCTGGCCCGCACCTGCGCCGGCCAAGCGGGCGCCGCGCCGGCCGCGGCGGGCAGGTCCGCCTTGGTCCGCACCAGAATGTCGCCCGACTGAAGGCAGGCCGGCGGCGGCGCCGGCATCGGCCTGCTGCCATCGACCAGCCAAAGCCTTAGGTCGGCGGCCGCGGCCGCCTGCTCGGCGCGGCGCACACCTTCGGCCTCGACCGGATCGTCGCTGGCCCGAAGCCCGGCCATGTCCACCAACGTCACCGCGTGCCCCGCGAGGTCCAACGGCACTTCCACCAGGTCCCGCGTGGTCCCCGGCCGGTCGTGGACGATGGCGACGTCGCGTTGGACCAGCGCGTTGAGCAAGCTCGACTTGCCGGCATTGGGTGCCCCGACCAACGCGATGCGCAAGCCATCGCGCGTGCGCTCGCCCCGCCGGTCGGCCAATGCCGCCTGGATCTCGCCGCGCACGGCCGCAATCTCGTCGGCAGACAGCGCCCCGCCGCGTTCCACCACATCGCCTTCGTCGGCAAAGTCGAGCCCGGCTTCGAGTGGTGCGCGCACGGCCAGGAGCCGGGCTTGCCATTGCCGCACACGGCTGGTGAGTGCCCCGTCCCACTGCTGCAACGCTTGGCGGGCCTGCGCCTCGGTTTCGGCGTCGATCAGGTCGGCGATCGCCTCCGCCTGGGTGAGATCCAGCCGGCCGTGCAAAAACGCGCGACGGGTAAAGTCGCCGGGCCCGGCCGGCGCCAAACCCGGCTCGCGGCCGAAGGCGGCGAGCAGGCGTTGCAGCGGCATCCGGCCGCCGTGGAGGTGAAACTCCACCACGTCCTCGCCGGTAAAGCTCGCCGGTGCCGGAAAGACCAAGACGAGCGCATCGTCGATCACCGCTTCGGTCGCTGGATCGACCAGCCGCCGAACCGCGGCCCGGCGCGGCGCCGGCAAGGGGTCCATCAATCGGGCGGCCACCGCGAAGGCGCGGCACCCGCTGAGGCGGACGGCGACGACGGCGGCGCGGCCAGACGGGGTGATCGGGGCGTAGAGCGTGGGCGCTTCGGGCTCAGTCGCGCTCATCGTCGTCGGATTGGGGCGGGCGCGGGGCCAGGCCCGCCGCGGTGGTCAGCATCTGCGCCCACATTTGCTGCCACTGCTCGATGCCCTTCACGCCGAACGGCATCCAGTGCTCGACCAAGGTTTGCGGATCGCTCTGCCGCACGTACTCGGCCATCCGCACTTCCATCTCGGTCAACAGCCGCTCCTGCAGGGCGCGCACGTCGGGCAGCCCCAAAAAAGCGCGGGCTTCCTCCGGCGTGCAGTCAACCTCGAGCTTGATCTTCATGGCCATCTTTCTCCTCAGCCTCGCCGCACCCTCGCCCGACCTCCGGCGGCGATCAAGCGGTCGTGGAAACGACGACGGGCAGCCCGAGGGCTGCCCGCCAAAAAGGCCGAACGGCTTGGTCGCTTATTCGGGGGCCGGCCGGCGCTGCACCATGAGTTTGGCCTCGCCGGCGACCACAGTGCGGTCACCGACGGTGCAGTTCGTCTCGCAGGTGACCCGCTTCTTTTCCTTGTCGACCTCGGTCAGCGTCACCCGCGCCTTCACGGTATCGCCGGGGCGCACGGGCGCCATGAACTTCAGCGTTTGGCTGACGTAGATGCAGCCGGGGCCGGGCAGCCGGGTGCCCAGCACGGTCGAGATCAAGCTGGAGACCAGGAGCCCGTGGGCGATCCGACCCTCGAACATGGTCTGGGACGCGAACTCGTCGTCGAGATGCACCGGGTTGGTATCGCCCGAAGCACCGGCGAACATGAGGATGTCGGCCTCGGTGATGGTCTTGCCGAAGACCGCCGTCATGCCCGGCTCGAGGTCGTCGATGTAGTAGATGACTTCGTCGCTCACGGACTTACCTTTCCGGGGGTCGCAATGCTGCAGCGCACTATAGACCCACCCCCCCGCTTTTGCACGGACAAATCGACACGGCGTCGTTGCACGGTACGCGCTGCCCAACCAGGCCGGACCGCCACAGGACCGAGGGTTGACAAATTCAGATGCGCTAGGCAGCCGAGGGCCTATTGGATATTTTTCGGAGGTTGTCATGCGTATAGCTGTTGTGCCGCTGCTGGTTAGCGTTGCCGCGTGCGGGGGCGGAAGCGGTGGTGGAAGCGTTGGCTCCGCTGGCCCGTTGGAGGGAACACCGCTGGCATTCACCAGCGTCTCCGCTTTGCAGCCCGGTGGCCTTTACGAACTCAGTGCCGGCGACGCCCGCGAGGCGGGCTTCACGTTCAACGCCGACGAGACATTCGCGAGCGCAGCACCGTCCGAGCGGGTCAACGCGACATATCGATTTCGACTGGATGCCGATGGCAATGTCAGCGCGGCTCAACTTCGCACCGACAACGTCGAAATTACCGCTTTGAGTCCCAACGATTTCTTTATCGATGCATTTGGCCAGTATTTCGGCTTTCCCGATGATGACAATGACGTAGTTGTTGTCGTTAATGCTCCGGTGCTTGGTTTCGAGTACATGTCCTTCGGTTTTTGGGCAAGTGAGGGAGCGAATTTAAGCGGTACCGGCGGCGCTGGCGCTTTTGGCGCCTTAACGCCAGTTGCGAATATCCCATCATCCGGGACCGCCAGCTACGATGGCGTATTGTCGGGTATCCTTATAACACCCGACGCTTTTGGTTCGGTTGTCGACGCAGACGTGGCACTGACAGCCGATTTTGCTGCAAGCTCGCTGGGTTTCAATAGCACCAACACCGTGGTTTTCGACTTCTTCGGTGTCGGCACCGCCGAGCCTGACCTTAACCTTAGCGGGACCCTAGCCATCACGGGGAACCGCTTCGCTGGCACGGTGAACACCGCGGCACCCGGCGGTAGCGGGGTCGCCGAAGGCAGTTTCTACGGGCCCAGTGCCCAAGAAGCCGCCGGAATCTTTGATGTGCGCGGGACTGGAGCCTTTGACGGCGCCGTCTTTTACGGTGGCTTTGGCGCGGTGCGGCAATGAGGGTGGTGGGGTGGATCGCGGCGGTCTGAGCCGCCGTCCCCCGATCGTCGTGTGTCGTGTGGAATCGAGCTTGGCGCGCCTTGGCGCGCCGCGTCATCTTCGTGCTGGTTCTGGTCGCGGTCGCGTCGCCGGCAGGGGCCGGCGAACAGGCCGCCATCGAGCAGCGGTTCTTGGCCGGACTGGAGGCGTTGGCCGCGGGCGACAGCGGTGATGCGATCCGGTCGTTTCAGGCCATTCTGGCCGAGGACCCGACCCTCCATCGGGTGCGGTTGGAGTTGGCCCGGGCGTATTTCGTGGCCGAGGACTGGGCCGCGGCCCGGCGCGAATTCGTCGCCGTGCTTTCGGCCGACATCCCCGATGCGGTGCGGGCCAACATCTTGCGCGTATTGCGGCAGATCGACGTCCGGCGGGGCTGGAGTTGGACGTTGGACGGCGGCCTGCGCGGCGGGCCTTCCGTGCCGCGGCGGACGCGCGACGAGATCGACCTCAACATCGGCGGGCAACCACTGCGTTTTCGGTTGGACCCGGTCGAGACGCCGGATTTCGGCGTGTTCGTGCAAGGCTCCCTGGAGCGGCGCCAACCCTTCGCCACGCTCGCCGACGGGCAAACGTTGAGCGCCATCGCGCGGGTCAGCGGCGGGGCCGATCTGTTCGAGGGCACGGGCGACTTCGATGAGGTCGGTGTCGGCGCCGATCTGCAATTGCAGGTGGCGTGGGCGACCACCACCGCGACCTTCGGGCCGACGATGCGGCGCCGCTGGTTCGGCGGCGTCCGGCGGGACGATGCGGTGGGGCTTGGGGCCTTCGCCGAGCACCGGACGCCGAGCGGCCGCGTCTGGTTCGGCCGCACCGACTGGTCGGCGATCCACGACCACCTGAATGCCAATCGCAGCGGTGATCTCTACACCGTGCAGGCGGGCTTGGGCCAACCGCTCGCCGCGCGCAGCCTGGTGATCGGCTCATTCGGTGCGGGGCGGTTCGATGCCGATGCCGCATTCGAGCGCTATCGCTTCGTCGCGGGGCGGGTGAGTGCCCAAACGCAGCTGCGCGGCGGCTGGGCGCCGGAGTTGACGTTGGCCGCCTCCCATGTCGTCTACGACGACACGGCTCCCTTGTTCTTCGAGCCTAGGCGCGACACCGCCTTGAGCGTGGACGTGCGTCTGGAACAGCGCAATTGGTTCATCGGGCCGTTCAGCCCGTTCGTCGAAGGGGGCTATACGCGCACCTTCGGCAACATCGAGCTCTACGACACGTTCGACTGGCGGTATCGGGCCGGATTGCGCCGCGCGTTTTGAGCCCTTCAACGCCGCGCCCCTACTTGACGCCGATGTGGCCGAGGCTGCGGAGGCTCGTGATGCCGCGGGCGGCGAGGATGAGGTGGTCGTGCAGCGCGATGCCGAGGGTGGCGAGAGCGGCTTGGACTTGCTTGGTGGTTTCGATGTCGGCGCGCGACGGGGTGGGGTCGCCCGAGGGGTGGTTGTGCGCCATGATGAGCGCCGAGGCGTGCAATTCCAGTGCACGCTTTGCCACTTCACGGGGGTAGAGCGGCGTGTGGTCGACCGTGCCACGGTGCATGGTCTCGTCCCGGATCAGGTTGTTCTTGCGGTCCAAGAACAGCAGCCGCAGCGTTTCCACCCGCTCGTAGCGCATGTCCAGGCCGAGATAGTCGACCAAGGCCTGCCACGAGCCGATGGTGATCGGGTCTTCCAACGGTGCGCGCAACACCCGGCGCAAGGTGGCCTGGATGGCCTTGAACATGGAGATGGTCATCTCGCCCATGCCATCCAGGTCGCGCAGTTGGCCCGTGCTCGCATTGAGCACGCCGCCGAGATTGCCGAACCGGCCCACCAGTGCCTCGGCCATGGCGCGGCCGTCGACGCGCGCCCCGCTCAAGAACAACAGGACTTCCAGCATGTCGACGTCGTCGAGCTCGGGCGTGCCCTCGCCCGTGATCCGTGCGAGCAGGTGGTTCGGCCCGGCGCTTTGAAAGGTGAGGCTGTCGACCTGGAACGCCGTGCGGCGCGGCTCCGCCAAACCGGCTCCCGCGTAACCCGGCCGGGTGAAGCCCGTGCCCTGCTGCTCGCGCTCGACCTGGGCAACCGCACGGTCCGCCGCATCGATGATCTGGATGATGGACCGGCTCATCAACCGAGGCATAGGCGTTTGCTCCGAAGACTATGCTACCCATGGTAGATAACAGCTTCGCAGTCGGAACACGATACATTCGGGTGAACGATCGGAAAAAAGAAGGCAAGCCAAGGGGGCTTTTGGCCCCCTTGGAAACCCCCAGCGCAAACGTCGACGGGCCGTGCATGCACGGCCCGCCGCCGTTTCCGCCAGTTTGCCAACTGCCGACGGCAGCGCCGTCGGCCGGGGGTCCTAGGGGGCCAAAAGCCCCCTAGCCCTCCCCCTTACCTGGTTAATCCTTCGTGCCTGCGACCAACTTGTTGGCGCCGATCCAGGGCATCATGGCGCGAAGTTTATTGCCGACGACCTCCAGATCGTGGCGGGCGTGCTTCGCGCGGGTGGCCTTGAACTCCGGCTGGCCGGCCTTGTTCTCGAGCACCCAGTCGCGGGCGAAGCGGCCTTCCTGGATGTCGGCGAGCACGCGCTTCATCTCGGCCTTGGTGGCGTCGGTGATGACGCGGGGGCCCGTCTTGTAGTCGCCATATTCGGCGGTGTTGGAGATCGAGTAGCGCATGTTGGCGAGGCCGCCCTCGTAGATGAGGTCGACGATCAGCTTTACCTCGTGCACGGTCTCGAAATAGGCCATTTCGGGCGCGTAGCCGGCCTCGGTCAGGGTCTCGTAGCCGGCCTGGATGAGCGCGCAGAGCCCACCGCAGAGGACCACCTGCTCGCCGAACAGGTCGGTCTCGACCTCTTCCTTGAACGTGGTCTCGATGATGCCGGCGCGGGCCCCGCCGATGGCGGCACCGTAGGAGAGGCCGATGTCGTGGGCGCTGCCAGAGGCGTCCTGGTAGATGGCAAGCAAGGTCGGCACACCCGCGCCCTTCGTGTACTCGGCGCGGACCAGGTGACCGGGGCCCTTGGGCGCGATCATCAAAACGTCGAGGTCGGGGCGGGGCTCGATCAGGCTGAAGTGGATGTTGAAGCCGTGGGCGAACATCAAGGCCGCACCGGGCTTCATGTTCGGGGCGAGGTCTTCCTTGTAGATGTCGGCCTGCAGCTCGTCCGGGGTGAGGACCATCACCACGTCGGCCCACTTCGCGGCTTCGGCGGCGGTCATCACCTTCAAGCCCGCGCGCTCGGCCTTGGCGCGGCTCGGCGAGCCCTCCTTGAGGGCGACCACGACCTCCTTGACGCCCGAATCCTTCAGGTTGTTGGAGTGGCCGAAGCCCTGGGAGCCATAGCCGACGATTGCCACCTTCTTGGTCTTGATCAGGTTCAGATCGGCATCGGCATCGTAGTAGACGCGCATCGTTCTTGGTCCTTCGTGTTCGCTGTCGTCGTCGTGTCGGTCAGGCGTCTACGTTGAGGGTCCGCGTCCCTCGCGCCATCGCCACCACCCCGGCGCGGGTCACCTCGACCGGCTCCAGCAGGCGGAGAAAGCTGTCGATGTCCTCGCTGGTGCCGGTGACCTCGAAGACCAGCGTGTCGATGGTGCGGTCGATCAGCCGGGCGCCCATGAAGTCGGCGACACGCAGGGCGTCGATCAGGCGGGCGCGGTCGCCCATGACCTTGGCCAGCGCCAATTCGCGCTCGACGACGTCGCCCTCGACGGTCAAATCCGCCATTTTGCGTACGGGTACCTGCTTGCCGAGCAGCGCCTTGATCTGCTCGATCACCTGCTCGGTGCCGCTGGTGACGATGGTGATGCGCGAGAGGTGCGCAGCCCGATCGACCTCGGCCACCGTCAGGCTGTCGATGTTGTAGCCGCGGCCGGAAAAGAGGCCGATGACGCGGGCGAGCACGCCCGGCTCGTTGTCCACGAGCACGGCCATGGTGTGGCGCCTGAGTTGGTCGTCATGGGCGCGTTGTTCGTACAGCAAAATGGTGCCCCTCCCGGGGGCGGCAGCGATGGTGGAGCCGACGGCAGCGGGTCAGACGGTCGCCATGCCGTCCTCTTCGTGCTTCACGGGCGCCGACGGGTCCGCGGGGGCGAGCATGATTTCGTTGTGCGCCGCACCGCCGGGGATCATCGGATAGACGTTCTCGGCGCGGTCGACGACGATGTCGGCCACGACCGGCCGCTTCACCTTGATCATCTCCTTGATCACGTCGTCGAGCTCGTCCGGGGTGGTGGCGCGCAGGCCGACGGCGCCGAAGGCTTCCGCGAGCTTCACGAAGTCGGGCAGGCTGTCCATGTAGCTTTCGGCGTGGCGATTGCCGTGGAAGAAGTCCTGCCACTGGCGGACCATGCCCATGTAGCTGTTGTTCAAGATGAACGACTTCACCGGCAGGCGGTACTGCACCAGCGTCGACATCTCCTGCATGTTCATCACCCACGACGCCTCGC
>RECO01000054.1 GCA_007694015.1 Geminicoccaceae bacterium | reverse complement strand
GGGGGGGCCGGCCCCCCCCAAATTTCTACGCGCCCCCCCCGGGCGGGGGGGGGGCTACCGCCCCCCCCCTGCCGTTGGGCGTGGGGGTTTCCAAGGGGGCCAAAAGCCCCCTTGGCCTTGCCTTGGTCTTTGCCGTCGCTCGCGCCGGGACGACGTCAGGTGCTGGCCTTTTGGTCCGCCTCGACCATCTTCGATGCGCCGGTCCGCTCGCCGAGCTTGGCGCCGGCCTTGATGGCTTCGTGGCTGGCCGGCTCCGCGGCCTGCTTGCCGAGCGCCCAGTCCGCGTCCGCCTCGGCCTCGTCCGGCGGCATGACCAACACACCCGAAAAGTCGGCGACGATCGCATCCCCCGGATGCACCACCGCACCACCGCAACAGACATCGACGTTGAACGCCCCGCCGACATCGTAGAGCCGGGTGGTGATGGGCGCGAGACCACGGCTCCAGACGGGCAGGTCGTAGAGTTCGATCTCGGGCAGATCGGTGGCCGGCCCGTCGAGGATCACGCCAGCGCAGCCCGTCGCCTTGATCGCCACCGCCACGCCGCCGCCGAGACAGGCGTGCTTGGTGTCGCCCAAGCGGTCGATGACCAGCACGTCGCCCGGGCGGAGGAACTGGATGACGTGGTGCAGCAGGGTCGAGTCCTGGCCCGGCAAGGCAAGGGTGACGGCCGTGCCGGCGATGCGACGATGGCCGCCGAGCAGGCATTGGATGCCGCGGTCGACGAAGCCGAGCTGACGCTTGTGCCCGACGGTGGCCGTCTCGACCCGCTGCAGCTTCTCGACCAGCGCAGAGGGGAGTTGCGGCGGCATGTCCTTGATCGTGTAGCGCATCGGTGGTCCTTCCCTGAAGCGAGCATGGCCCTGAAGCGAGCATGGCCCTGAAGCGAGCATGGCCCTGAAGCGAGCATGGCCCTGAAGCGAGCATGGCCCTGAAGCGAGCGTGGTCGCGGCGGTCTTTTGGGGGGTTGAGCATGAACGCGAACGTCGAGCAATGGCAGGTCCGCAAGGCTGCGGTCACGAGTGAGGCCGGCGTCGTCGCGGCCCAGCATTGGCTCGCCGCCCGCGCCGGGGCCGCTGTCCTCGACGAGGGCGGCAACGCCATCGACGCGGCGGTGGCGACGGCCTTCGCACTCGGCATCGTCGAGCCCTGGATGTGCGGCATCGGCGGGGCCGGCTACCTCGTCGCCTGGCTGGCGGACGAACGGCGCGCGGTGGCGATCGATTTCCAGGGCATGTTGCCGCAGGACATTCGCCTGGAGGACTACCCGCTCGACCCGAGCCTGCCCACGAGCCTCATGGGGTTTCCGGGCGTTTTTGACAATCGCCATGTCGAAGGGCCGTTCTCGGTTCTGGTGCCGGGGGCGGTCAGCGGGCTGGCCGAAGCCGTCGCCCGCTTCGGCACCTTCGGGCTCGACCGCGTCATGGCGCCGAGCCTCCGCCTCGCCGAACGCGGCCTGCCGGTGGACTGGCACGCCACCTTGATGATCGCCCTGGAGAGCCGCAAGCTCGCCAAGGACCCGGCGGCGGCGGCCCTGTTCCTGCCGGGCGGCCACCCCGCCCTGCCCGAGCGCTACCTCTCCAACCCGGCGCTGCTCCGGACCTATCGCGCCATCGCCGAGGAAGGACCCGGGGTGGTCCACGGCGGCCGCATCGGCGAAGCCATGGCGCGAGACCTGCAACGGCTCGGCAGCCGCATCACCGCCGAGGATTTCGCGGCCTACGAGGCGCGCGTGTTCGAGGCGATGGCGACCTCGCATCGGGGCCACACCGTCTACACCGCGGGCGAGACGTCGGGAGGGGTGCGCTTGAACGAGGCGCTCGGCCACGTCGCTGAGGAGTTGGACCCGAGCCGCGGCATCGGTGCCCACACCTACGCCGTCTATGGCACCGCCTTGGACCGGGCGTTCGCGGCGCACGAACGCCGGCTCGGCCGCGCCGCTCCCGCCACCGGCTGCACCTCGCACCTCAGTGTCGTCGATGCCCAGGGCAACATGGTGGCGCTCACCTACACGCTCTTGAACCGCTTCGGCTCGGGCGTGCTCCTGCCGGAGACCGGCGTGCTCATGAACAACTCGGTCTCCTATTTCGACCCGCGGCCGGGCTTTCCCACGACCATGCGCGGCCGGCTCAAGATCAACGCCTCGAACATGTGCCCGACGGTGGTGGTCAAGGACGGCGCCGCGCGCTTTGCCGTAGGCGCCTCCGGGGCCAACCACATCGTGCCCTGCACCTTCCAGCTGACGGCCTTGCAGCTCGACTACGGCCTCGACCTGGAACAGGCCTTCCACACCCCCCGGATCGACGCCTCCAACCGCGGCTCGCTCCGGGTCGATCCGCGCGTGGGCGACGCCGTTCTCGCCGAACTGGGCGAGCGTTTCGAGCTGGAGATCGCCCAGCAGCTGGTGTTTCCGAAGCTCTACGCCTGCCCCGCCGGGGTGGCGCGCGATCCGGCGACCGGCCGCTGTAGCGGCATCGCCGACGTCGGCTCGCCGATCGCCGGCGCAGCCGCGGCAGGACCGTTGGAGCTCGACGACCGGTTCGAGGCCCCGACCGTCCGCGCTTGAACGACCCAAAGATCCGGGAGGAACACGATGACCGAGACCAGCCGCCGCGTCGAGCTCAACGGCAAGAGCATCACGATCGACGACGCCATGCGCGAGGCCATCCGCGCCGAGTTGCCGGAGATCGACTGGATCGACGACGCGAAGCTCCGCGGCGACGTCACCGACGCCTGGGCGGCCGCGGTGGCGTCGAGCAATCTGGAGAGCGTCACCGCCATGAAGCCCTCCGGCAATTACGACTCGCGCCCGCTGAAGCACGGCAGCCAAGCCGACCACATTCGCTCGGTGACGCGTCTTGCCATCAAGATCGCGGAGGAAATGGATCAGCTGATGCCGGACTTCCGCTACGACCGCGATTTGTTGATCGCGGGATGTCTCTGCCACGACATCGGCAAGGTCTGGGAGTTCGACCCGGTCAACGTCGAGCGCTGGAAAGCCGACCCGCGGCGGGCCGGGATGCCGTCGATCCGGCACCCCGCCTACGGCGCCCACATCTGCTTGACCATGGGCCTGCCCGAAGCCGTCGCGCACATGGCAGCGGCGCATTCGGGCGAGGGGGAGCTGCTCGTCCGGTCCCTGGAGAACACCATCCTGCACTGGGCCGACTACACCTTCTGGCGGGTGCTGGAGGCCGGCGGTCAGTTGGTCGATGACGACACCTGGCTCGGCGGTCTCACCAGCGGCCGCGCCGGCCAACCGATCAAGTAGCGCGTTTTCCGTTCAGGTTGAGCTTCGCCCATCCGGCACCCCCGCCCGGCCACCCACGAGTGCACCATTCCGTGAGTGGCCGGGCGGGGGTGTGGGATGGTCAAGCACTTCGGATGGCGCCCCAGCCTCAATAGCCCTTGTCGAGGTCGACCATGTCGGCAATCGGCTCGCCCTCGATGAACCGGCGCACGTTGGCGGCGATCACGGCACCGCCGGCCACCGGGTCGATCAGTGAGCCGACATGCGGCGTCACCAGCACCTTCGGGTGGTCCCAGAAGGGGTGCTCGGGCGGTAGCGGCTCTTGGTGGAAGACGTCGAGGGTGGCGTAGGCGAGGTGGCCGGAATCGAGGGCGGCCAACAGGTCGTCGTCGACCAGATGCTCGCCGCGCGCCACGTTGATCACCGACGCCCCCGCCGGCAGTTGCGCGAACAGGTGGCGATCGAGGATGCCGTGCGTCGCCGGTGTCAGCGGCAAGAGACAGACCAGAATCTCCGTGCGCCCCAGGAACGCCGGCAACTCATCGGGGCCAGCGAACACCTCCACACCGTCGAGGGCCTTGGCGGTCCGGGCCCACCCAGCCACGTCGAAGCCGATGAGGCCAAGTGCGCGCGCACAGTCGGCGCCGAGATTGCCGAGCCCCATCACGCCCACACGCCGCCCGGGGGCCGGCGGATTGATCAACTGCAACCACTCGCGCGCATCTTGTGCCGCCTCGATCTCGGGCAGGCGCCGATGCAGCCGCAGCACGTGCAAACAGACATATTCCCGCATCCGCTGGGTGAGGTCCGGCCCGGTCGTGCGGATGATCGGGATGCCCGCCGGCAGTTCGGTGTCGGCCAGCACGTGGTCGATGCCCGCCCCCATCGAGACGATGCAACGCAGGTTTGGAAAGCGCTTCAGCCCCCCCACCGGCGGCTTCCACACCACGGCGAACTCGATCGACGCCGGATCGACCGGATCGTCCCAGAGAAAACACGGCACGTCCGGCAACAAGGACTGCAAGTGTTCCTTCCACCATTGCGCCCGACTGGAACCGACGTGGATGATCAACGCCATGGGATTGCCTTCGTGGATGTACGACCGCCGGGAGAGGAGAGAAGGGAAGGGAAGGGGGGACTTGATGGTCCCCCCTTGGACCCCCCAGGCGACGGCTATCGCCGCCGCCACTCTCAAAAGTGGCAGCGGCAGCGCCGCTGCTCGGGGGTCCTAGGGGGCCAAAAGCCCCCTAGCCCTTC
>RECO01000215.1 GCA_007694015.1 Geminicoccaceae bacterium | reverse complement strand
CACGGCCTCGTGGATTGGTGGAACATCGAGCTGAAGGACCGCACGCCCGAATGGGCGGCGGCGATCACCGACATCCCGGCCGAGACCATCCGCACCGTCGCCCGCGAATTCGGCTCGACCCGGCCGGCGATGGCGATCTTCGAGCGTGGCGCCCATGCCCACACCAACGGCGTCTTCAACGCCATGGCCATCCATGCGCTGAACGGTCTGGTCGGTGCCGTCTTCGCCAAGGGCGGGATGATGTACCAGATGGGTCCGACCTACGGCGCGCTGCCGGCCAACGTCGCCGATTACCGCGACGACTACGCCGAGAACGGGCCCTGGCGGCAGCAGCCGCGGATCGACCTGCAGGGGCATCGCGACGGCTATCTGCTCGCCCGCAACATGCAGCAGGAGGTCGGGCCGAACAGCCTCCGGGGCGAGCCCTACAAGCTGGACACCATCCTCTTCTACCAGAACAACGCGATCTGGACCGCGCCCAACGGGCAGGTCTGGGAGGAGGCGATGAAGGAGGTGTTCGTCATCGACACCTCGCCCTTCCCGTCCGAGGCGGGGCATTTCGCCGACCTGATCCTGCCCGACCACAGCTATCTGGAGCGCTATCAGGATTGCGGCCCGATGCCCTTGGAGGGCTTTCCGCACGCGCATCTGCGGGTGCCGGCGGTCGAACCACTGCACGACACCAAATATTTCGGCGACGTGCTGATCGAGGTCGGCAAGCGCATGGGCGGGCGCATGGCCGAGTATTTCGAGATCCTCGAAAGCTCCGAGAACGTGCTGCGCCACATGGCCCGCGGGTTCGAGGCCAATCCCGGCGACAACGGCGTGGATGGCTGGGACACGTGGGTGGAGCAGGGCATCTGGTACAAGAAGCCCTATCTTTGGCAGCTCCGCGACGGCACGTTCTACGAGTGGGACGGCATCGACTACGCCCGTGAGATGGACGCGGAGGAGGTCAAGGCCCGGCTGCTCCGCACGCCCTCGGGCAAGTTCGAGTTCCGCTCGGGCAAGCTGGAAGAAAACGCCGCGTGGATCGCCGAGACGACCGGGCGTGACCCGGCGCGGTTGGTGTTTCCGATCTGGGAGGAGCCGGTCCACCCCGGCGGTGGCGACCTCTACCTCAGCACGCCGAAGGTGGCGCTGCACGCGGAGGGGCGTGGCTCGAACCTGCCGATGGTGATCGCGCATCTGCAGCCCGTGCTCGGCGGCCGCGGCGAGGCCTTCGTCGAGATCAACCCGGCGACGGCGGCAGCGCGCGGCATCCGCGATCTCGATCGGGTGCGGATCACCTCGGACGTCGGCACCATCGAGGCCCGCTGCCGGGTCTTCCAGGGGACGCGGCCCGACACGATCGTCTTGCCCATGGAGTACGGCCATTGGGCTTCTGGCCGCTGGTCGAACGCGGTGCCGACGGGCCACTCCGGCGACTGCACGGTGAACCAGTCCGACCGGGTCACCGGGCAGTGCATGTACTACTCGACCAAAGTCAGCGTGGCCAAGGCCTGAGGGGAGGATCGACGTCATGGCGAACTGGGGAATGGTCATCGACCTCGAGACCTGCACCGGCTGCCAAGCCTGCACGACCGCCTGCACGATGGAGAACACCCGGCTGCCGGGCGAGAGCTGGCAGGACGTGCTGTTCTACCACGAGGGCACCTACCCACACGTGAACCTCTCGTGGTTGCCCCGGCCCTGCATGCAATGCGAGAACCCATCCTGCGTCTACGTTTGCCCGACCGAGGCGACGTGGCAGACCGACGACGGGGTGGTGCTCGTCGACTGGGACAAGTGCATCGGCTGCAAGTACTGCATGATCGCCTGCCCGTATGGCGTGCGCTTCTACATGGACGAGCGGCCGCTGATGGAGCCGAACCTCAAGGAGATCTTCGCCGCCAGCGACGACCGCCTGTGGAACCCGCCCTACGCCATGCCGGAGGAGCGACAGGACCGCAAACTCGGCATCGGCATCCAGCCGCGGAGCGTCGTCTCCAAGTGCACCTTCTGTTACCACAAAATCAGCCAAGCCCCGGAAGGCGTGGCCGACCTCGACGAGGACGATCCGGCGACCAAGGAATACACGCCGGCCTGCGTGCGCGTGTGCCCGCCCAAGGCCCGTTTCTTCGGCGATTTGGACAACCCGGAGAGCAACGTGAACCGGCTGATCGCCGACAAGGGGGGCGTCCGGCTCAAAGAAGAGACCGGCAATCGGCCCAAGGTCTATTACCTGAGCGGTGGCGGCAGCCCGAAGGTTCCGGGGACGCGCGGCCGTAGCGAAGCCTGAGGGAGGAAGGAACGATGACCGTCGCCACCACAGGTTTCACCCGCCCCGACTACGTCTTCTTCGGCGCCATCGGCGGGCTGCTCATCGCGCTGGCATTCGTGCTCTACAACATGATGGGCGTGGGCCATGCCGCCTTCAACACCACCAGCATGGGGGTAGTCTGGGGCCTGCCCATCATCGTCTACGACTACTTCCTGCTGACCTCGACCGGCCTGGTCTTCATCGCCAGCCTGTCGCTGGTCTTCGGCATCAAGGTGTTCGAGCCGATCGCCAAGCGCTGCGTCTGGCTGGCGCTGGCGGGCCTCACCGGCGGCGTCGCCGTGCTCTTCTTGGAGCTCGGCTACCCGATCCGCGCCCTCCTGCTCACGCCCTTCGCCATGCAGACCAGCTCGCCCTTGTTCTGGAAGATCCTGCTGGTCGGCCTTTACACCGCACTGCTGCTCCTGGTCACGCTGCGGCTGCACTTCATGCGGGGCACGGCCGGGGTGCGCTTGCTCTCGGTGCCGCTGTTCCTCGCCGCCGTCGGCATCACCCTCGTCGCCGGCAGCCTCTACGGCCTGATGAGCATGCGCCCCTTCTGGTTCGGCGGCGAAATCCCGGTCGTGTTCCTGATCGAATCGTTCATGGGCGGCATCGCCTTCGCCATCTTCTTCACCTTCCTCGCCCACGGCTTCACCACGCGCGGCATGCCCGACGACGTGAAGTCGCTGTTCGGCGGCGTGTTGGGTCAGCTCTTCGCCGTCGCCATTTTCCTGCATCTCCTCTTCGTCAGCGGCCGTGCCATTACCGGCCTCTACAGCAACGCCGAGGGCCTGCAGGTCTGGGACCACATCGTCGCCTCACCGCTGTTCCACGCCGCACTCTGGGGCGGCATCGTCCTGCCCCTGGTCTTGATGATGGTGCCGGGCTTGCGCCGGCAGGGCCCCATCCAGCTGCTCGCCGCCACCCTCGTCATGCTGTCCCTCTTCGTCTCGCGCTACGAGTTCGTGATCGGCGGCCAACTCGTGCCGCTGTTCAAGGGCAGCTGGGCGCCGCCGCTCCTGAGCTACGTGCCATCCCCGACCGAATGGGCGCTCCTCCTGGTCGGCGTCTTCCTCGCCAACGTCGTCAACGCGTTCGGTGAATGGAAACTCGACCTGGAGTGGGAGGGGCACGGGAAAGGGTGAGGGTAAAGGAAGGATCGGGGGGCTTTTGGCCCCCCGCGCCCCCCAGGCGACGGCGTTGCCGTCGGCCGTTTTCGGGGGGTCCAAGGGGGGACCATCAAGTCCCCCCTTGCCTTCATGACCACCGTCGCACGAGGAAAGCATGTCCGGTCAAACCTATCTGCAGAGCCGCGCCGAAGCCTTGTTGACCCTGGCGCGGGCCTTCGCGCCGCCGCGCGAGGCGGGCATCGCCGAGGCCTTCGCCACGGCCTTGCCCGACGACTTGGAGGAGTTGGCCGGGCTGTTGGCCTATCCGGTGCTGAGCGAGGTGGCGGCCTTGCGCGCGGCGGCAGGGTCGCTCGACGACGAGGGTCTCTTGCGGCTTTACGCCGGGCTGTTCTTGACGCCGCCTTCGCCCGCCAAACTCGACGTCGCCGCCTATCTCGACGATGGGCGCCTCGGCCGGAGTGCGTTCGAGATCGAGCGTTGGTACGAGCGGCATGGGGTGTTGAAGCAGGAGGGGTTTCGCGAAACGGCCGACCACGTCACGGCCCAGCTCGAATTCGCCTTCATGTTGTTCGCCAAGGCGGCGGACGCGATGCGTGATGGCGACGAGATGGACTCGCTCGCGTTCGCGGCCGAGGCTCGGCGTTTCCTCGCAGCCTTCGCCTATCGCTGGACCGGGCCGTTCACCGGAGCGATCCAGAACGCCGTGGGCGAGCGAGCGCTGAACCCGGCCTACCTGCACCTCGCCCGCATCCTGCAGCAGGTGGTGGCCGAGGAGATCGCCGAGGTGGCGGCACGCTCGCCCGAGGAGGCGGTCACATCACTGCCCGCCGGCAGCGCCCGCGGGCTCGGGGCGCCCACCGCCGAGGACCTCGCGCACATCGCGGTCCGCCTCGAAGCGCACGGCCTCTCCTTCGCCCACATCCGCGAGCGTCCGGAATGGGACGAGGCGGTCTATCTGCGGCAGAAGGCCGCCGAGGCCGCGGGCGACCGATCGACGGCGCCCGCTCTCGGCTGAAGGTGGGATGATTATTCGCTGGCACGCATATTCGTCAGCGCGTATAATCTGCCCATGTCGATCCTCCAACCCGAACAGCTCGCGGCCGCGC
>RECO01000115.1 GCA_007694015.1 Geminicoccaceae bacterium | reverse complement strand
GCCGGGCGGGGGTGAGGGATGGCCCGTGCGCTACCTAACCGGGAAACGCTCTAGCCCTTGTCTTCACCTTTTACCCTCGCCGTTAGCCGAGCGCCGTGGGCCAGGGGACGTCACGTTTCAGGGCTTCGGCGCGCAAGCTGTCGAGGATGCCGGGGTAGAGGTCGACGCCGTTCTGCAGGGCCTCGCGTTTCTTTTGCAGGCCGCGCTGGCCGGGCAGGCGAACGGCCTCCACGCCGGGGCGCGGTGGGTTGGACGTGACCGCCTCGGCGAGCCAGCCGGTTTGGCGCACGAAGGCATCGCGACCGGCGAAAGCCTTGGGGTCGATGACCTGGACGAAGACCGAAGCGCCCCAACGGTCGGCACCGTCGGCGCGGCCGAAGCCGGCCAGCGCTTGGGTCATCACCTCGACCCAAAGGCCGATGGCCGTGCCCTTGTGGCCGTGGTCGAGGCCGCCGATCGGCAGGATCGAGCCGGGCGGGTCGGCTTGCAGCACGGCCGGATCGTTGGTGGCTAGGCCCGCGCCGTCGAGCAGCCAGGGGTGCTCGAAGCGCTTGCCCTCCTTGGCGAGCCGCCCGGAGAGGCCGTTGGTGGTGATCGAGGCGCTGACGTCGATCAGGATCGGATCGCCGCCGGTCGGGATGCCGATGCCGATCGGGTTGGGCGTCATCACCGGCCGGGTCCCGCCAAAGGGGGCGACGCTGGCAGCGGCGGGATCGGAGCTCAACAGAAGCACCATCATATCGTGTCGCGTCGCCCGCTCGAGGAAGGTGGCGAGGCAGGCGATGTGGTGGCTCTTGCGGATCGACACGCTGGCGAGGCCATGGCTCTCGGCCCGGGCCACGGCCGTGTCGATGGCCTTGGCGGTAAGCCAAACACCCGGCAGATAGCGCCCGTCCCACACCAACGTGCTGCCGTGGTCGGCGATGACCTCGACGTCGCCCGTGGCCGTCATTTTGCCGTCGTCGAGCGCGCCCAGATAACCGGCGAGCAGGTTGAGCCCGTGCGTCGTGTGGCCCATCAGGTCGGCCTCGACCAGGAGTTCGGCGACCAGGCTTGCCTTTTCCGGCGGCAGTGCTGCTTTTTCGAGCAGCGCCTGGGCGAGGCCGATGAGGGTTTCGGCCCTGGGGCGTTGGTTGGTGGTCAAGACGTGCCTCCCGCTGGGTCTTGATGAGACGAGCTTGCTACCGTTGTCGCACCGCCTGCCGCTCGGCAAGACTTGTGAGGCGGCTGAGATGGCGCGCATGTTGCTGTGCATAGGGGGGCAGGAGGACCGATGGACACGAACCCCACGACCGCGCGTGCGTTCTTCAACGAGATGTACGATGCCGCTGGCGACGTCCGCCCCAGCTATGCCGGCATCGCGAAGTGGCTGGAGCGGACACCGGCCGACCTCATCGAACTGAAGCGCCAGGAAGCGGAGTTCCTGTTCCGCCGCATCGGCATCACCTTCGCGGTCTACGGCGCCGGCGCCGACCCCGAGCGCATCATTCCCTTCGACATCGTGCCGCGCGTCCTGGCCCACGACGAGTGGAGCCTTTTGACGCGCGGCCTGGAGCAGCGCGTCAAGGCGCTGAACGCCTTTCTCCACGACGTCTATCACGGCCGGGAGATCGTCCGCGCCGGCCTGATCCCCGAGCACCAGATCATCCACAACCCGAGCTATCAGGCGGCGATGGAAGGGCTGACGCTGCCGCATCGGGTCTATTCGATCATCGCCGGCATCGACGTGGTGCGCACGGGCCCGACCGACTTCTACGTGCTCGAAGACAACCTGCGCACACCGTCGGGCGTGTCGTACATGCTGGAAAACCGCGAGATGATGATGCGGCTCTTTCCGGACCTTTGCGCCGGCCACGGTCCCTTGCCGATCGACCACTACCCGAACGCCCTGCTCACCACCCTGCAGTCCTTGGCGCCGGCGGCCTGCGATCAGGAGCCGACCGTCGCGGTCCTGACGCCGGGCCTCTTCAACAGCGCCTATTTCGAGCACGCCTATCTGGCCGACCGGATGGGGGTGGAGCTGGTCGAAGGGCCGGATCTTTTCGTCGAGGACGATCAGGTCTTCATGCGCACGACGGAAGGGCCCAAGCGCATCGACGTGCTCTATCGCCGGATCGACGACGATTTCCTCGATCCCGAAGCGTTCAACCCGGATTCGGTCCTGGGCGTCAAAGGGTTGATGCGGGCCTACCGCAAGGGCCGTGTGGCCCTCGCCAATGCCGTCGGCACCGGGGTCGCCGACGACAAGGCGACCTACATCCACGTCCCGAAGATGATCGAGTTCTACCTGGGCGAAAAGCCGATCCTCAAGAACGTGCCGACCCACGACTGCAGCGAGCCGCAATCGCTCGCCTATGTGCTCGACCACCTGCACGAATTGGTGGTGAAGGAGGTGCAGGGCTCCGGCGGCTACGGCATGCTGATCGGGCCGGCGGCGTCGACGGCGGAGCGCGAGGCCTTCGCGGCCAAGCTGAAGGCGCACCCGGACGCCTACATCGCCCAGCCGACCCTGGCTTTGAGTGCGTCGCCCACCTTCGTGGCGAGCGGCGTCGCCCCCCGCCACATCGACCTGCGCCCCTTCGTGCTGGTGGGGGAAAAGATCACCATCGTGCCAGGTGGGCTGACCCGCGTGGCGCTGCCCGAGGGCTCGCTGGTGGTCAATTCGAGCCAAGGCGGCGGCACCAAGGACACCTGGGTGCTGCCGCCGCTGCCCGGCCAATGGCAGTCGCAGGGCTTTGGAGGTTGAGGCCATGCTGAGCCGCGTTGCCGATCACCTGTTCTGGCTCGGCCGCTATGCCGAGCGCGCCGAAAACACCGCTCGGCTGGTCGACGTCACCCTGCGCCTCGCGAGCGTGCCCGACGGGCAGCCGAAGGAAGGCGAAGGCAGTGCCTGGCATTCGGCCATCGTCAGCGCCGGCTGCGAGGAGAGCTACTACGCCGCCACCGACACGGCCGAGGCCGATGCGGCGATCGACCATCTGGTCTTCGACCGCACCAATCCCTCCAGTCTGGTGAGTTGCATCGACGCCGCCCGGCGCAACGCGCGCACGGTGCGCACGGCGGTGACGGCGACGCTCTGGGAAGCCCTCAACACGCTCTGGCTCGAGTTCGATCGCCGTGGTGCCCAAGCCGTGGCGCAGAACGACCTCGCCACCCTGCTCGATTGGGTGAAATTCTCGTCGATGATGGTGCGGGGGGCGGCCACCGAGACCATGTTGCGCGGCGATGCCTATTGGTTCCTGCAGCTCGGGACATTCGTCGAGCGCGGCGACAACACCGCCCGCATTCTCGACGTGAAATATCACGTGCTGCTGCCGGAGCACGCGCCGGTTGGCTCAGCCGTCGACTACTTCCAGTGGACGGCGCTGTTGCGGGCGATGTCGGCATCGCGCGCTTATGGTTACGTCTTCCGCACGCCGGTCCAGGCGCGCAACGTGGCGGAACTCTGCATCCTGCGCCGGGAAATGCCCCGCTCGCTCGCGGCCTGCGCCTCGCAGACCGACCGCTATCTGGCGCTCTTGGCCGACACCTACGGTCAGCGTCACGTCTGTCAGGACATGGCCCGCGCCCGCCACGACCGGCTCGCCGGCTTGACCGTCGACGAGGTCTTCGCCTTCGGCATGCACGAATTCTTGACCGATTACGTCGAGCGCAACAACGCGCTGACGAGCGCGATCGTCGAAGCCTATCTGAGCTGACCGCCGAGGCAGCAACGGAGGGTCGGCGCACCTTTGGTCCGGACCTCGGTGACGACGCTCGCGATCGGTTCCGAGGTGTCTGGGCTGGGCCCGAATCGACGCAACCGGGAAGCGCTCTCGTGCATCAAGGGCGCATTCGGAAGGTGCCGCTCCAGGTGCGCCCTTGATGCACCAACTCCATGAAATCTTGTAGCTTTAGAGCGTTTCCCGGTTAGGTAGCGCACGGGCCATCCCTCTCCCCCGCCCGGTCACCCATGGTATCGTACACTCGTGGGTGGTCGGGCGGGGGAGAGGGATGGTCAAGCATTTCGGGAAACGCTCTAGTGGTTCTTCGGCAGGCACACGAGGCGCCCGATGCCATCGGGCGTTCAGGGCGTTGCCTTGTCTTATGGACGACCGAGGCTTCTGGGTGACTGGGAGCCGCTGCCCGCCACGCCATTCATGGCGAGCAGCGGCGGCGGTCGGATCGGCGTTGTCTTGGTCTTGCGGGACCGTTTCTGAGTAGGATCGACTGCCGCCTTCACCTTCGGCCTGAACGGATACGTGTGGTTGCGCCACGCATGACAAGAAAAGGACATGGCGAAGATGACGGGGGCCAACATCGGGATCGACATCTCGAAAACCCACCTGGATGCGTTCCGGTTGGAAGATCAAGTCGCCCGGCAGTTCGAAAACTCGCTCCGGGGCATCCGGGCCTTGATCCGCTGGCTCGGTCAGGCGCCTGTTGCCCGCATCGTGTTCGAACCGACAGGCCCGTATCACCGGGCCTTCGAGACGGCACTATCGGGCAAATTCCCGCTGGTCAAAGTCAATCCCCTGCAGGCGCGTCGCTTCGCCGAAG
>RECO01000055.1 GCA_007694015.1 Geminicoccaceae bacterium | reverse complement strand
TGCCGACCTCGGCGGCCTACATCCTGGTGGCGCTACTCGGCGCACCGGCACTCGTGAACCTGGGCGTGCCACTGCTGGCGGCGCACTTTTTCGTGTTCTTCTTCGCCAACATCTCGGCCATCACCCCGCCGGTGGCCATCTCCTGTCTGGTGGCGGCCAAGATCGCCGGGGCTGGGTTCTTCAAGACCAGCTTCATCGCCGTACGCCTGGGGCTGCCCGGGTTCATCCTGCCGTTCTTGTTCGTCATGCACCCGGAACTGCTCGGCATCGACAGCACGCTCGGCCAGACCTTGCTGGTGGCAGCGATGGCCCTTGCCGGGGTGGTCGCGCTCAACGTCATGCTGGAGGGCCATTTGTTGCGCCCGCTCGGTTGGCTGGAGCGGATCGCCTTGGCGCCGGCGGCGCTCGGCTTGCTGCATCCGAGCCTTTGGGCCTCGGCCATCGGCATCGGCCTGTTCGCCCTGGTGGCGTTGCTCCAGCTCCGCGCTCAGCGCGC
The DNA here is from genome assembly GCA_007694015.1 of Geminicoccaceae bacterium. GTDB lineage: Bacteria > Pseudomonadota > Alphaproteobacteria > Geminicoccales > Geminicoccaceae > RECO01. The sequence goes on along the minus strand of RECO01000055.1, from coordinate 4,048 downwards.
CCAGGCGGGCGCGTCGCCAGGTGCGGTCAACGTCACCGCTCCGCCGAGCGCCGACGGCAGAGCGTAGGCGCCGGGCCAGGCTTCGGCGCCGGCCGCTGCGAGCGTGACGGAGGTGACCGCCAAATCGGCCGAGCCGAGGGCGACAGCCGCGATCACCGGCGGCGCCACGCCCGATGGCAACGGCGCCACCTCGGCTTCGACCCAAGCCCGTGGGGCGAAGACCAGCATGCCGCGGTCCAAACGCTGCATCCAGCGGCCGTCGCCGAGCGCCACCGCTGGACGATCGAGAAAGCGGACGAAGCGCTCGGCCGCCGTAACGGGCTCGGCGACCGCCAAGAGCACGGCCTCCAGGCTCTGGACGGCATTGGGGTGACGGATCCAGCGGCTTTGCCACACCACCTCCGGCGTGTGGTGGGTCAACAGCTGAATGCGGCCCTCCGGCATGGCTTCGGGCGGCACGCGCACGACGGTGAATGCGGCTTCCGCGGTCCCGGAAGCGCCGAGCGACACCGGCCGCCGCAGCGCCACCGGCTCCTGTGCGGGGAAGCCCTGGCGGCGGAGACGCCTCACCTCGGCCGCCGCATCGGCGACGGTGAAGGCCAGGAGATGCAGCCCGGCATAGCGCTCTAGCTGGGTGTGGAACTGGCGGGCCAGGGGCGAATCGGCCACCGCGGTGAGGAATTCCATGTAGCCTGTCGGCAGCATGGCCAAGCGATTGGCCATCCCGGCCGGCACCGGACCGGCTTGCGTCTGGTTCATCTGCCGGGTGAAGGGCGTCAGCGTGAAGCCCATCGCCTGCAAGGCCCGTTCGGCCGCCGCCATCTCGGCGACGAACCAGGCGACGTGATCGAGAAAAACCTCCCCCGGTGCCGGCAATTGCGCGTGCATGGCTTTTCTCCTCCCCGACGCCGGGCGAATCACCCGGACACCTAGCCGTAGAGCACCGGGCGCCGACGTCAATCGAACGCCGTCACCGCGGCCGCGGCGGCCGCACGGCTGCCGGAAGTCGAAATCGGCGCGCTCGCCCGCCGATTTGATCGACCGTTCAATCAACCGCAAGCGCCGCGCACCGGGCACGATGTTGACAGCCAGAGCCGTAGCCCCTCGAATCGACGCTTGCGAACATCCTGGGAAGACGATGTCGGATCACTACGACCAAGCGGGCGTGGATCGCCTCTACGCGGCGATCTGGGGACCGAACATTCACTACGGCGTCTACCAGACGGGCGACGAGACCATCGACGACGCCGCGGCGGCGGCCACCGTGGTGATGGCCGAGACCTTGGCCCCGAATGCCGAAAGCAAGCTGCTCGAGGTGGGCTGTGGCTACGGCACCACCGCCCGCTATCTGGCCGAACGCTACGGCGCCGACGTGCTCGCGACCAACGTGTCGAAGCGGCAGTTGGAGCGCTGCCGGCAAGGGCTGGGGATGGCCCTGCCGCGCGGCCGCCTGCGGTTCGAGGCGGCCGATTATCATGCGTTGCCCTATCCTGACGGGGTGTTCGACGCTTGGTGGTGCCAAGAGGCGATGGTGCATGCCGAGGACAAGGCCCAGGTGATCGCCGAGGCCTTTCGGGTGTTGCGCCCCGGCGGCAAGGCGGTGGTCTCGGATCACATGTTCTGGCACGAGCGCATGACGCCGGACGAGTTCGCCATGGTGCAGGCCCGCTATGCCGGGACCCAGGTGGCGAGCCCCGCCGATTACCGGCGGATGCTGGAGGACGCCGGCTTTCGCGTGCTGGCCCATCACGACTGGCAGGCGCACGCGACGACCCACCGGCGGAAGGTGCTGGCGAAGCTGGAGGCCCTTTGGGGCGAACTCGCGGCCGAGGTCGACGCACCGACGCTGGCGACGACGCGCGATGCGTGGCGCGCCTGGGCCAAGCTCGCCGATGAGCAAAAGCTCAGCTTCGACTTCTTTCTCGCTCAAAAGCCGGTCTGAGTTCATGGAAACGATGCTGATTGCGGCCATCGACCGCGTTCCCCAACTGCGTGGCGCCTCCCTCGACAGCCTGGAGCCGGTGCGGCTCGGCGGGCTCACCAACGTGGTCTATCACGTCAAGAAGGCGGGTGAGGATTTGGTCCTGCGCATCCCCGGCAAGGGCACCGAAGCCTACATCGACCGCAAGGTGGAGGCGCACAACGCGGCGGCGGCGGCACGGGCCGGCGTGGGCGCACCGGTCCTGTTCGCCGACGACAGCGACGGGCTGATGCTGTTCCGGCACGTGGCCGGCCGCACCATGTCACCGGCGCTGTTTCAGGCGGACGATGCGGCGGTCGAGCGCGCCGGCTTGGCGCTGGCGCGGATGCACCGTTCGGGCGAGGCCTTCCGCTTCCGCTTCGAGCTGTTCGCCATGATCGACGACTATTTGAAGGTGCTGGCCAAGCTGCCGATCACCCTGCCGGAAGGTTACGCCCAACTCATTGCCGATGCCGAGGTGATCCGCGACGCCATGGCGCTGGATCCCGAGCCGCTGGCACCCTGCCATTGCGATCCGTTGTGCGAGAACTTCCTCGACGACGGCCAGGCGATGACCATCGTCGATTGGGAATATTCGGGCATGAACGAGCCCAGTTGGGACGTGGGCGACCTGGCGGTCGAAGCCGGCCTCGACGATGACCAGGCGCGGCTGTTGTTGGCAGCCTATCTGGACCGCGAACCGACCGCCGGCGAACACGGCCGCATGGTCCTGAACAAGGCCTCCTGCGACATCATCTGGACGCTTTGGGGCCTGATCCAGCATGGCCACGACAACCCGGCCGAGGACTTCTGGGCCTATTCGGTCAACCGGATGCAGCGAGCCCAGACGTTGATGGCAAGCCCCTTGTTCGACGAGAGCCTGCGCGCCGTCCGGGCCGGCTAAAACCCGTATAACGCCTTGATTCTAAAGCGGAAAAAGGCGTTCTGGGTTCGTTTTGACCCAGCGTTTTTTCAGTGTCTGCCCGGCCCCTCTCCGGCCGTCGGCGAGGTCTGCTGAAACAACGCTGCGAGGTTGGCGGCGGCGCTCAGCGCCACCAAGCTCGACACCCAACCCACGGCCAGCCCCGTCACCAGAAGCGTGCGCATCGCCCCCCTCCTTATCGTTGGCGGAGGTTCCCCTCCGCTGCCAAACCGTCATGTTACATTCAGACAATAGGACGCGGCGTCATAGATCGCCCTTGGTCGAAGGCGGCCCGATGCGCAGGGCTCGACCGGGCGGCCCCAATCGAACGTCGAAGCGGATGGCGAGGGCCCGCAGCGCGAAGCCGGTGGCGAAGGCGAGGCCCTCCCGCACCGGTCCGGCCAGATCCAAGGGCTCCAGGAGCGCGTAGGTCAGCGCGCCGGCGAGTGCGGCGGTGGCGTAGAGTTGCCCTTGGGTGATCAGCGGCTGCCGGTTGGCGACCACGTCGCGCAGCACGCCGCCGCCGGTCGCGGTCAGCACGCCCATGGCCACCGCCACCACGAACGGGGCGCCGTGCGCGAGGGCGATGTGGCAACCGACCACGGCAAAGGTGGCGAGCCCCAGGGCATCGGCCCAGATCAGGGCGGTCCGCTGCAAGGCGCGGCCGGGCGGCTTCAGGTGCGCCATGACGAACACGGCGAGGGCCGTCCCGGCGCACAGCAGCAATTCGAACGGGTCGTGGACCCACCAGACCGGCCGATCCAGGAGGAGGTCGCGCGTGGTACCGCCGCCGATGCCGGTGAGCACGCCCATGAGCACGAAGCCGACGACGTCCATCCTGAGCCGCAGCGCCACCAGTGCGCCCGAGATGGCAAAGACGACGTCACCCAGGTAGAGCAGCGCGAGTGTGCTCCAGGCGAGGTTCAAGCGGGCTCTCCCTGCCACCCGTGCCGCACGGGGTTGCGCCGAGGGTCTAGCAAGCCTGCCCTCCCCGCCCGCACCACGACCTTCGCCGCAGCCGTCTCTCCCTGTTGCACGGCAGCGGCAACGCCGCAGTCTCTCATCACAAGTGGCAGCGGCAACGCCGCAGTCTCTCATCACAAGTAGCAGCGGCAACGCCGCAGTCTCTCATCACAAGTAGCAGCGGCAACGCCGCTGCCTTGGGG
>RECO01000056.1 GCA_007694015.1 Geminicoccaceae bacterium | reverse complement strand
GCGCCAGGAAGAGGCATGGCCTTCGCTCACGAGCATGGGCGATTTCGGCCCTATTGCCGACCAGAGAGGCGCCGCGGCGGATCAGGCCGCGCACAGTTCGAGACTTCTGCACGGATGGACTACTCGTTCAAGAGCGCCTGCCAGTGCTGCCGGTTGTGAACGACGCGGATGATCGCAAGGTGATCATCTTCAATCCGGTAGATGATCAAGTGGGAGCGGTAAGGCTGGAGTCGAACCGGCGGATCGATCTCAGTGCGTTCCCGCGCGATCTCGGGATGACCGCATAACACTTCGAACTTTTCGCCAAGACCGCGCAGGTAGGCGTCGGCCTGGTCCGCGGACCACATCGCCGCGGTGTAGTCCCAGATGCCACTCAGGTCGATCTGGGCCGCCGGTGAGAGGCGATACTCCTCAATCGGGCTTCGCGGCATGTTCCTCCCGCTTACGCGCGAGGAACGCTTCCATGTCGAACTTCTGCGCGGGGCCGCCTCGGAGCCCTTCATCAACGAGCTTCTGCAACTCTGCAACCGCCGCCTGACGGTCCTGGTCACGCCGGATGAGGTCACGCACGTAGTCGCTGACGTTGCTGTAGCGCCCGGTCCGGGTCTGCCCTTCGACCCAATCCTTCATCGGGTCAGGTAGGGATACGTTCATCGTTGCCATAGGCACCTCCATCTACCACCGTGATGGCACATATTGGCAAAGCTTGTCAAGTCGACGTGTTGGTTTCGCACACGCCTTCTGCACGATGTAAGCGGTTGATCTGGAAAGGATTGCCGACCCTTGCCGACATCACGAATGTGGGTCGATGTGCCGACACGTGGAGGATGCTTGGTCCTCCAGATTGCAACGCGATGAGGTAGGCGTCGGTCCGTTGCGGATCGACCAACTGCCGCGCCGGAAGCGAAGCTATACGACCCTTTCCGTCCGACCTCGGACAGTTGCGTTTCGGACGGTCCCATCTCCGAAGCCGTGGCATCCGCCTTCCAGCGACGGCCTTGGGGCGACGTCGCCGACAGGCTCCAGGGCCTCACCTCCCGCGGCCGCGCCCGCCCCACCCCGGACGGCCGCTGCACCGGCTGCGCGGCAAATCTAGGATTTCAGCCCTTTTCGCGCTACCCTGACAGCCGCTTTTTGGATAGGGTCAATCCCCCACCACCCGCGCCCAGCCCAGCCCTGGGGCGGCCCCAAAAAAAACGATTCTACAAAACGAACTGTCCCACTCCCCTTTCCTTGTCTGACAAAGCCTTACCCTGGGTATAACCCGGATTATGACAAATTCCTCGCCCGTCCCAAGTGGCACCGGCAAGGCCGGCGCCGGGGGGGGACTCGCCACCATTCGTAAAGGTGGTTCAGACGACGTCATTGGTGGCCTGGGTATGTTGGTTGGGATCGAAGCTGGTGCCGGTGCGGAGCATGGCACAGGCGACGGCGAGGAGGCGGCCGGCGACGGCGCGGAGTGCTGGGCCATGGCCACGGCAGCGCAGAGCCTGGTCTTTGGCGCGGCTTCGCGCCTCCAGCTGCACGGCGGCCCGGACCGTACCCCGCGCCGCCAGAGGGGTCCCGATTGCAGGCCGATCCGGGGTCCCCGTTCCATGCCGATCGAACCAGCGCGGTGACGGCCTCGGAATGCGACGCGGCGGTGAGGCGCCGGGCGATTTCGAGCAGACGGTCCAGTGGCGGCAACGTGCCGGGTGGCGCCGTCAGCATCCTCGGTTGAACCTTCACGTCGCCGTCGAGGTGCGGGCGCTCGACCGAGGATCGCCGGCACCTCCCTGCGCTTCGGTGAACGCCGAGCGGCCGATCGTTGACGCCTGGAGCGCACCGCTTTATCCATCTTCGCCTGCTCGTTTTCCGTTCGCGTCGGATCCTTTCGATGACGACTCCCGCGCTCGGTGCGTCGACAGCCGCGAACGACGACGGACGTGCAGCGCGCGTGGTCGGCGGCACCTTCGCCTCGGTCGAGGCGCGTCGGCGCATGGCAACCAGCGGCTACGAAGGCGAATACGCCAGCGTCGGCGGCCAGCCTTATCACAGTCGGATCCGCGGGCTGGACGCCGGCGGCATCCGCATCGCGCGGATCGTCGATCGAGGGGCGGTCTGGATGCGGATCGCCTGGCGCCCCGACACGCTGGCTGCGGCCTTCATGTGGGGCGAGCAGACGCGGGTCGAGACGACACCCTTTCGCGTTCCGCGCCTCGGTATTCCGGGGCCCGGTACCGAGGTGGCGACGTGGCAGAACGAACCGAGCCATACCCTCCGGCTCGGGGTTCGCGGGGCTGCGTTCGAAGCGCTCCTCGCCGATGCCCGCACCGAACGAATCCTCGCACCCTTTCTCCGGCCCGGTGTCCACCTGCCCGCGGTCCCGCCCCGATGCGAGTGGCGCCTGCAATAGCACATGTTACGGGCGTCGCGCTTCGCCGACGACCTCGCCGCCGCGGGTATCGATGCGCCCGAGGCGCTCACCGTCGCCGCTCGTGAGGTCCTGACGCAATTCCTCGCGCTGCTGAGGAGGTTCGCCCAGAGCCGGGCGCCGAGCCCGGCACGACGACGACAGGCTCCCACCGGCAACTCCTCGACGCCGCGTTGGCAATGCTCGAAGCCGATGCCGAAGTGCCGGTGTCCATCGCCGAGGTCTGCCGGCGGCTCGGCGTCAGCGAACGCACCCTTCTGCGGCTGTTCAAGGCGCGGTTCGGCGTCGGACCGCGCGACTACGAACGGCAGCGGCGCCTCCGGCACGTCCACGGTGCGATCCTGACGGAAGGCGATCGGCGAACGGTCACGGAGATCGCCATGCGGTACGGCTTTTGGCACCTCGGCCGCTTCGCCGGCGCCTATGCCGCCGCCTTTGGTTGTCCGCCGAGCGAAACGCGACGACGTGCCTGGGCGCGTGCAGCGGATCTCGCGGTGAGCCTCTCGGACAAGGCCTAGCCCGCCACCCGAGCCCGCCCGCGGCCAGCGGAGAGCCAGAGGGGGCATGGCGAGATCGCGGCTCAGCGAACAGGGAGCGGGCAGGGGCCGTGACGGCCGGACGAACGACGTCGGCGCGACCGACTTCGACGATGCCCGTCCGAAGGTGGTGCCGTAGCCGTCCCCGACGCGCCGGTCGGCCGGCGTCACCTTGTTTGCGCCGACCACCCCGACGTCAGCAAGCCAGGCGAGCTGGACGGCAAAGGCAGTCCCGCGGGCGTGGCGGAAAGCGGATAGCTTCGACGGCTGGCGAGGTGGATGAGCCATCTCGCCCGCGCTCCGGGTGCGCAAAGGCGAACGCGGTTCGGTGTTGGTTGACCGTCGGCGAAGCCGTCGCATCCGGCGCTTGGCCGCAGCGGCGACGGGCGTGCCGTTGCCGCTGCCCATGAACGACGGACGCATCGCCATGCGCACACCGATCCACACCGCCACGTCGAGCGTGCTGGCACTCGCCCTCTTAGGCGTTCTCGCGCCGGCAGCCGCCGAGGTCGCGCCCCCCCGCGACGACCGCGGTACGCTCGGCCTCAGCATCGACAACGACCTCTTCGGCGGCTCGGACCGCCACTACACCGCGGGCTCCCTGCTTACCTACCGTGCGCCCACCGACCTGCCGCCCGGCTGGCTCGACCGTTTCGCCGACAGCCTGCTGCCACTGGTCACCGCCGGCAGTACAAGGCGTTGGGGCCTCGCCCTGGGCCAGCATATCTTCACCCCGGAAGACACCGACCGGCCGAACCCCGACCCGGACGACCGACCCTATGCCGGTTGGCTCTACGGCGTCTTCACCCTCTCCTCGGCGACCGCAACCCGCTACGGTTCGCTGGAGCTGCAACTCGGCGTCGTCGGCCCGGCCGCCCTCGGCGAGCAGGCCCAAAACAACGTTCACGACTTCTTCAACATCGATCGCGCCCTGGGCTGGGACTACCAGTTGGCGAACGAACCCGGCGTCAACCTCGTCTACAGCCGACTGTGGCGCTACAATTTCCCCTTTGCCGCAGACGCCCCCGACGGCCTCGCCTGGGGCATAGTGCCCAACTTCGTCGTCAGCTTGGGCAACGTGCACACCTACGCCGCAACCGGCGCCATGCTGCGCGTGGGCCGCAATCTCGGCACCGACTTCGGCCCGCCGCGGGCGCGCCCCTCGGTGGCAGGCTCGGCCTTCGTCGATCCCACGGACGAATGGGGCTGGTACCTCTTCGCCGGCCTCGACGGTCGCGCGGTCGCCCGCGACATCTTCCTCGACGGCAACACCTGGCAGGACAGCCGGAGCGTCGACAAGAAGCATTTCGTCGGCGACGCGAGCTTGGGGGCGGCCGTCGTCTTCCCCTGGGGCCGGATCTCCTACGTGCATACCTTCCGCACCGCCGAGTTCGAGGGCCAGGGCACGCTCGCCGAGTTCGGCTCGGTGACGCTCTCGGTGAGGTTCTGACGGCTTGGCGATGCCCCAGGCGTCGGCAAGCGGATAGCACCCGCCGCCAGGGCCTCTATGCACGGTCGCGACCAACGCCCGCGGCGCCGTGCCTTGCATCCGGAAGTTCGGATCGTCGGCCGCAGCGACGACATCGGCGTGCAGGGCACGCTCGATGTCAAATGCCTCTTAG
>RECO01000170.1 GCA_007694015.1 Geminicoccaceae bacterium | reverse complement strand
CCGCCGGCCGCCGCCTTGGCGCCGAAGTCGACGGCACCGAACAGGCTGGCGTGGTCGGTCATCGCCACCGCCGGCATCGCTTCCTTTTGGCAGGCGGCGATCAGCCGCTCGGGGCGGACGGTGCTTTCGAGCAGCGACCAGCAGGTGCGGACGCGCAGGTGGACGAAGGGGCCGTGGCTCATGCCGCACTCCCGAGCGCCAAGTCGTGCAGCCGACCTTGCCGCAGCTCGAAACAGCGGTCGAGCTTGGCGGCGAGCCTTCGGTCGTGGGTGGCAACGAGGGCGCCCGCGTTCGCCTCGGCGAGGGCTTGGCGAAACGTGTCGAAGACGGTGGCGGCGGTGACCTCGTCGAGGTTGCCGGTGGGCTCGTCGGCGAGGACCAGGGCCGGGCGGTTGGCGAGGGCGCGCGCCATGGCGACGCGCTGCTGTTCGCCGCCGGAGAGCTGGGCCGGGCGGTGGCCGAGGCGCTCTTCGAGGCCAAAGCCCCCGAGCAGTTCACCAGCACGGGCGCGGGCTTCGGCTTGCCCCACGCCGGCGAGGCGCAGCGGCAGGACCACGTTCTCCAAGGCGCCGAATTCGGGCAGGAGGTGGTGGAACTGGTAGACGAAGCCGATGGTCTCGCGGCGCAGCCGCGTGCGGGCGGCATCGCGGCGGTTGGACGTGGGCTCGCCGAGGATGCGCACCTCGCCGGCATCGGGCCGCTCCAACAGGCCGGCGATGTGCAACAGCGTCGACTTGCCGGCGCCGGACACGCCCACCAGTGCCACCAGCTCACCGCGGGCAACGGTAAGGTCGATACCCTGCAGCACGTCGATCCGGGCCCCGGCCTGGACGAAGCTGCGGCGCACGCCTTCGAGCGCCAGGGCCGGCGCGCTCAACCGCCTACTCCCGCCGCAGCGCTTCGACCGGATCGAGCCGGGCGGCACGCCAGGAAGGGACGAGGGTAGCGAGGAACGAGAGGACCAGCGCCATCGCGACGACGCTCGCCACGTCGACGACCTCGATGCGCGCCGGGAGCTGGGAGAGAAAGCGGATCTCGGCGGCCCAGAGTTCCGCACCGGTGAGGCGTTCCAAGAAGCGGCGGATGGCGTCGATATTGGCGGCGAAGGCAAGGCCGAGGGCGAAGCCGATGGCGGTGCCGAGGGTGCCGATGGTCATGCCGGCGAGGAAGAAGATGCGCATGATGGCGCCGCGCGTCGCCCCCATGGTCCGCAGAATGGCGATGTCGCGGCCCTTGGAGCGGACCAGCATGGTGAGCCCGGTGATGATGTTGAAGGCGGCGACCAGGATGATCAGCGTCAGGATGAGGAACATGACGTTGCGCTCGACCTGGAGCGCGTTGAAGAACTGGGCGTTGACCTCCTCCCAGGTCGTCACCCAGCCGCGGGGACCGACGGCCGCCTGGATCAATCCCCGGCTCTCGCGCACGCGCTCGGGGTCCGCGACGAACACGTCGATGGCGTTGACGCGGCCGTCGAGATCGAAATAGGTCTGGGCCGCCCGCAGCGGCATGAAGATCACCGCGTTGTCGTATTCGAACATGCCGACATCGAAGATCCCGGCGACCTCGAAACCGACGACACGGGGCATGGTGCCGAAGGGGGTGGCGGGGCCGTCCGGGGCGATGAGGGTGATCGGATCGCCGACGAAGAGGCCCATGCGCCGCGCCATGCGGACGCCGATCAACACCCCCTCGCCCGCATCGAAAGCCTCGAGGTCGGCCGCGCGGAGATTGGCCACGAGATAGTCGCGCTCGGCCAAAGCCGCACTGGTCATGCCCCGCACCAGCGCGCCGCTGGCGACGCCGCTGGCGGTGGCCATCGCCTGGCCTTCGATGAAGGGGGTGACCGCGCGCACGTCGGGCACGGCCTGCAAACGGCGGACGATCTCGTCGAAGTCGCGGATACCCTCGGGCCCGGCCTGGACGGTGACGTGCCCGTTCAAGCCCAGCACGCGATCGAGCAGTTCGGCGCGAAAGCCGTTCATGACGGCCAGCACGACGATCAACGTGCCGACGCCGAGCGCGATGCCGGTGAGCGCGAAGATGGTGATGACGGAGACGAAGCCGTGCTCGCGGGTGGGGCGCAGATAGCGCCCGGCAACCCAACGCTCTGCGGGTCCGAACACGCTCAGCGGGCGAAACGGTCGAGCATGGCGTCCGGGCTCATTTCGACGGTTTCGCCCGTGCGCCTGTCCTTGACCTCGACCACACCGGCCTTCACGCCGCGCGGGCCGACGATCACCTGATAGGGCAGGCCGATCAGCTCCATGGTGGCGAACTTGACGCCGGGGCTCTCGTTGCGGTCGTCGTAGAGCGTGGAGACCCCGGCCCGCCGCAGCTTGGCGTCGAGGTCCGAAGTCATCGCCGTACAGGTCTCGTCGCTGGCGCGCAGGTTGATCAGGCCGACGCGGAACGGTGCCACGCTCTCGGGCCAGATGATGCCCTTGTCGTCGTGGTTGGCCTCGATCAAGGCGCCGACCAGGCGCGAGACGCCGATGCCGTAGCTGCCCATCTCGACGATGACGTCGTCGCCGTCCGGCCCCGTCACCGTGGCACCCAGCGCCTTCGAGTATTTGGTGCCGAAATAGAAGATGTGGCCGACCTCGATGCCCCGGCCATGGCGCAGCCGCTCCGCCGGCACCGGACACGCGCTCGGGTCGTGCTGCTCGTCGGTGGCAGCGTAGAGTTCCTTCAGCCGCTCGATGTCGAGATCGTCGGCGAAGAAGTCGATCTCCTCGAAGGCGGCATCGAAAAAGACCTCGCTCTCGCCGGTCGGGGCCAGGATTTGGAACTCGTGGCTCATGTCGCCACCGATGGCGCCGCTGTCAGCCCGCATCGGAATGGCCGTCAGCCCCATCCGCTTGAAGGTGCGCAAATACGCCTGAAACATGTTGTCGTAGGAGCGCTTCGCCCCCTCGAAATCCAAGTCGAACGAATAATTGTCCTTCATCAGGAACTCGCGGCCGCGCATGACGCCGAAGCGCGGCCGGATCTCATCCCGGAACTTCCACTGGATCTGATACAGGTTCTGCGGCAGGTCGCGATAACTGCGAATGCAGCGGCGGAAGATGTCGGTCACCACCTCCTCGTGGGTCGGCCCCAACAACATCGGCCGCTCGTGGCGGTCCAAAAAGCGCAGCATCTCCTTGCCATAGGCCTCGTAGCGGCCACTCTCCTGCCACAGCTCCGCCGGCTGCACGCTCGGCATCAGGATTTCCTGACAGCCCGCCCGCTCCATCTCCTCGCGCACGATCTGCTCGACCCGGCGCAACACCGCATGGCCCAAGGGCAGCCAGGAATAAATGCCAGCACTGAGCTGGCGCACCATGCCAGCCCGCAACATCAGCTGATGCGAAACGATCTGCGCGTCGGCAGGGCTTTCCTTGAGCAGAGGCAGGAAATAAGCGGAGAGGCGCATGGCTGGCTTTCATCGAAGCGGAGGCCCAAAGCGGCGCGGACTGTAGGTACGCACCTCCCCGAACGCAACGTCCATCGGGTTTGGACGGTGGGGCGGGGCGAAAGGGGCGGGGCGAAAGGGGCGGGGCGAAAGGGCTAGGGGGCTTTTGGCCCCCTAGGACCCCCGAGCAGCGGCCTTGCCGCTGCCAGTTGGGGAGGGTGGAGGTGCGAAGGCGCCCATGGCCTCCTCGGGTGCACGGTTTTTCGCGCGGCTCTCTTGCGCTCGCGGGCCGGACTTGCTCAGAGGTGCGGCCAATTGCAGCGATGGGAGGTGACGATGGCGGATCGCAGCCGGGATGAGGGTTACGTCGATAAGGCTGGGCTCCGGGTGGCGGCCGTGCTCGCCGCCTTCGTCGAGCAGGAAGCGCTGCCGGGAACGGGCATCGAGGCTCCAGCCTTCTGGGCCGGCCTGGCCGAACTGGTCGGCGGCTTCACCGCCAAGAACCGTGAACTCTTGGCCATTCGCGAGGACCTGCAGGCGAAGATCGATGCCTGGCACCTGGCCCGGCGCAACCAGCCGCACGACCACGAGGCCTACAAGGCGTTTTTGGGCGAGATCGGCTATTTGCTGCCCGAAGGCGAAGCGTTCGAGATCGAGACCGCCAACGTCGATCCTGAGATCGCGACGGTGCCGGGGCCGCAGTTGGTGGTGCCGATTACCAACGCCCGCTACGCGCTGAACGCGGCCAATGCCCGCTGGGGCAGCCTCTACGATGCGCTCTACGGCACCGACGCCATGGGGCCACCGCTGGCCCAGGCTGGCTACGAGCGTGGGCGCGGGGCGCGGGTGGTGGCGCGCAGCCGCGTGTTCCTCGACGATGCGTTCCCCATCGCCGGCATGAGCCATGCCGATGCCCGGCGCTACCACGTCAAGGACGGCGCCCTTCTGGTCGACGACCACCCGCTCGAGCAGCCGGAGAAGTTCATCGGCTATCGCGGTCATCCGCGCGCCCCGGATGCGGTGCTGCTCTGCAACCATGCGCTGCACGTGGAGTTGGTGTTCGACCGGACGCACCGGGTCGGTGCCCGCGACCAGGCGGGGCTCGCCGACGTCCGGCTGGAGAGTGCCGTCTCGGCGATCATGGACTGCGAGGACTCGGTCGCCTGCGTCGATGCCGAAGACAAGG
>RECO01000057.1 GCA_007694015.1 Geminicoccaceae bacterium | reverse complement strand
CCGGGTTGGTGGTGAGCCCCGCTCCCATGTTGCCTTTGGGCGCGCCGGTCGAGCCTGGCGACGGCACGAAGCAGGCGAACATGCCGCCACCAAAACCGCCTTGCCGGCAGCGTGTCAGGTCCATGTGGCCCTTGCCGTCACCCTCCAGAAACAAGGACCCATCGCCCGGGTCCTGGCGCCACAGCTTCAAGAGCAGGTCGTTGTGACCGTCGAAGAACGCGACCATCGGCAGGGCTTTCCAGGCTGGCGGGACGTCCAGCGGTTGAACAAGGTGAGGGCAGCGCTGGCAAGTGTGCCGTTGGAAGGGTTGGGATGGGTGATGGTTCCCGCTTTCGGCAAAGCGCGCTAAGCGTGACGGCAAAAGGGGAGGCGGGCCATGCGGATCAAGGCGGCGGTATTGCGGCAGAGCGGGCTGCCGCGCCCCTACACCACGAGCCGGCCCTTGCGGATCGAGGAGGTCGAGCTGGCCGAGCCCGGCCCTGGCGAGGTCCGGCTGAAGATGGCGGCGGCGAGCCTTTGCCACTCCGATCTTTCCGTGGTCGATGGCGTGCGGCCGCGGCCCTTGCCGATGGTGCTCGGCCACGAGGCGGCGGGCGTGGTCGAGGCGGTGGGGGAGGGGGTCGACCACCTGCGGGTGGGCGATCACGTCGTCACCGTGTTCGTGCCGATGTGCGGCCGCTGCGGGCCCTGCCGCGACGGGCGGCCCGCCTTGTGCGCGCCGGGCAACGCTGCCAACGGCAAGGGCGAGCTGATCGGCGGCGGCCGGCGCCTCAGCCAGAACGGCGAGGCGATCCACCACCATGTCGGCGTCTCCGGTTTTGCCGAACTGGCGGTGGTGGCTGCCTGCTCGGTGGTACCCGTCGACAAGGCCATTCCCTTGGAGCTGGGGGCGGTGTTCGGCTGTGCGGTTTTGACCGGGGCGGGTGCCGTGTTGAACACGGGCGGCTTGAAGGCCGGCGGCACGCTCGCCGTGGTGGGCTGCGGTGGCGTCGGCTTGAACGCGGTCATGGCCGGCAAGCTGTTGGGGTGCCGGCAGATCGTGGCCGTCGACCTCGTGCCGGCGAAGCTCGAGACCGCGAAGAGCTTCGGTGCCACGCTGGTGGTCGATGCCCGTGCCAACGACGCCGTTCAAATGATCAAGAATGCCACCGGCGGCGGGGTGGACGTGGCGGTCGAGACCGCGGGTGCCTTGCCGGCGTTGGAACTCGCCTACGAGATCACTGCGCGTGGCGGCACCACGGTGACGGCGGGCCTCGCACCGCCGGACAAGGCCTTGGCCGTGAACCAGGTGCGGCTCGTCGCCGAGGAGCGCACGCTGAAGGGCTCCTATGTCGGCAGCTGTGTGCCACAGCGCGATCTGCCGCGCTTCTTGGCCTTGCAGCAGGCGGGCCTCATGCCCGTCGAACGGCTGATCGACCGCACCATCGGCCTCGACGATTTGAACGACGCGCTCGAAGCGCTGGCGGCCGGCTCGGCGTTGCGCCAAGTGGTGACTTTTCCGGCCTGAAGGGAGAACGACGATGCAAACGCTGCGGGGTAAAGCTGCCATCGTGACGGGGGCCAGCCGCGGCATTGGCGCTGCGACCGCGCGCTTGTTCGCCGAGTTGGGTGCCAAGGTCGTCCTGGTCGGGCGTTCGGCCGACGCGATCCAGGTTCTGGCGGACGAGATCGGCGGTGTCGCCGCGCCGGGTGACGTGACGATCTATGAGGACGTCGAGCGGGCGGTGGGCATGTGCGTCGAGCGCTTCGGCCGGCTCGACGTGATGGTGAACAACGCCGGCGCCATCGCGCCGATCGCGCGGCTCGCCGACAGCGATCCGGCGGCGTGGGCCGAGGCCGCGGACGTCAACTTCAAGGGCGTCTATCACGGCCTGCGTGCGGCCTTGCCGGTGATGCTCGCCCAGGGCGGTGGCACCGTGGTCAACGTCAGCTCGGGCGCGGCCGTGCGGCCGCTGGAGGGCTGGAGCCACTATTGCGCGGGTAAGGCGGCGGCCTTGATGCTGACCCAGGCAGCGCACCTCGAATACCAGGACCAAGGCATCCGCGTGGTCGGCTTGAGCCCCGGCACCGTGGCGACCGAAATGCAGGTGCTGATCAAGGCGTCCGGCATCAACCCCGCGAGCCAGCTCGACCCGTCGGTGCACATCCCACCCGAATGGCCGGCCCGCGCCATCGCCTGGCTTTGCACGCCGGAGGCCGCCGAGTTCGCCGGCACCGACGTCTCGCTCCGCGACGAGACCATCCGCCGCCGCATCGGCTTGGTGGGCTGAGGGTCAGGGGCGCCTTGCGGGCGCAATGTCGGTGCGGCTGAAATCTTCACCGACGAAAAGCAGCGGGCAGGCGTTGGACTTGGCCAGGGCGTAGGCGAAACAGTCGCCGAAGTTGAGCTTGGCCGCGTCGATGCCCTTCCCCCACCGGTCGTAGGCGGCACTCACCCATCGCGCGCCTTCGGCGTCCACGGCAACGACATGCACGCCCAGTTCCGTTACGAGACGGGACAACTGGTGCGCGAGGCCGAGGCGTCCGGCCACGATCAAGCATTCGGCCAAGGTACCAGCGGAGATCAGGACGTCAGCGTCGCCAGCGATCGCAGCCTTGCAATCCGACGCTGTGGCCTCGTCCCGAAGGAGGGCGATCAGCCCTGACGTGTCGACGACGATCGTCACGATTTCGCTACCAAGCGCGTCTCATTGCGGGAGGCCATCCTCGTCATAGAGGAAATCCTGGCTTCGCTCCGCCGGGACGTCCGGCCTTCGCTTGGCGCGCGCGGAGGCTTGGATGCGCTCGATGATTGCCAGCCGTTCGTCACGGGATTGCGGTGGTGGGGCGATGGGAACGAGGCGCGCCAGGGCGCAGCCTCGTTCGGTCAGGACCACCTCGTGGCCAGCCTGCACGCGACGCACCAAGTCGCGCAGCTCCGGGTCCATGTTTTCCAACGCGATCTGCACGTTCGCTCTCCCAAGCGATCGTCGCCCCAACTTCCCACGATCAACGTGGCCCGCGGTGGCCCGCACCACCAGAAAAAAGTGATGGGGGTCAGAGGGGGCGAGCCCCCTGCTTCCTTCCTCTTTCTCCTACGCTGCCTTCTGGTCCGCCGCGTCGACGATGGTGACGATGTCGGCCATGATTTTGGCGAGGGAGAAGTCCTTGGGCGTGTAGACGCGGGCCACGCCCATCGCGAGCAGTGCCTTTTCGTCCTCGACGGGGATGATGCCGCCGACCACGAGCGGGACGTCGCCGATGCCGAGGTTGCGCATGCGTTCCAGGCATTCGCGCACCAGCGGCAGGTGCGAGCCGGAGAGGATCGAGAGGCCGATGACGTGGACGCCCTCTTCCAGCGCGGCGTTGACGATGCGGGCGGGGGTGAGGCGGATGCCCTCGTAGACCACTTCCATGCCGCAGTCGCGCGCGGCCACGGCGATCTGCTCGGCGCCATTGGAGTGGCCGTCGAGGCCGGGCTTGCCGACCAGCATCTTGATGCGGCGGCCGAGACGGCCCGAGACCTGTTCGACCTGCTCGCGCACGGGGTCGAGGGCTTCGGCCGCCTGGCGCGAGGAGACGCCGGCAACGCCCGTGGGTGCCCTGTATTCGCCGAAGATGCGGCGCAGGATTTCGCCCCACTCGCCGGTGGTGACGCCCGCATGGGCCGCTTCGATCGAGGGCTCCATGATGTTGCGGCCCTCTTTGGCCGCAGCTTCGAGGGCGGCGAGGGCGGCGGCGGCGGCCTTCGGGTCGCGGCTCGTGCGGTGCGCCTCCAATCGCGCGATCTGCTCGGCTTCGGCCTTCGGGTCGACCGCCATGAAGCCGCCGTCGACGCCTTCGACCAAGGGGCTCGGCTCGCCGTCCTGGTATTTGTTGACGCCGACGACGATCTGCTCGCCGCGGGTGATGGCGGCGAGGCGCTGGGCGGAGCTTTCGACCAGGCGCTGCTTCATGTAGCCGAGCTCGACCGCTTCCAAGGCACCGCCCATGGCGTCGATCTTGGCGAGTTCGTCGCGGGCTTCGGCCTTGAGCGCGTCGACCTTGGCTTCGACTGCCTTCGAGCCGTCGAACAGGTCGTCGAATTCCAAAAGATCGGTTTCGAAGGCGACGATCTGCTGCATGCGCAACGACCATTGCTGGTCCCAGGGGCGCGGCAGGCCCAGGGCTTCGTTCCAGGCGGGGAGCTGCACGGCGCGGGCCCGGGCGTTTTTCGAGAGCACGACCGCCAGCATTTCCAGAAGGATGCGGTAGACGTTGTTTTCGGGCTGCGGCTCGGTGAGGCCCAAGGAGTTCACCTGCATGCCGTAGCGGAAACGGCGGTACTTTTCCTCCTCGACGCCGTAGCGCTCACGGCAGATCTGGTCCCACAGCTCGACGAACGCCCGCATCTTGCACATCTCGGTGACGAAGCGGATGCCGGCATTCACGAAGAAGCTGATGCGGCCGACCACCACCGGAAACTCGTCGTCGGGCACGGTGCCGCTCGCCTTGATCGCGTCGAGCAGGGCGATCGCCGTCGCCAGGGCGTAGGCGAGTTCCTGGACCGGCGTCGCCCCGGCTTCCTGCAGGTGATAGGAGCAAACGTTGGTCGGGTTCCACTTCGGCACCTCGCGGTAGGTGAAGGTGACCACGTCGG